>WJKO01000768.1 GCA_014729055.1 Promethearchaeota archaeon
AATCTACACCCTCTACAATCGATTCCACGTTAACCGCTAAAAAATAAATAAACGCTTAGATTATAATGGATGAAATTGCAAATAAAAAGGCATTCCTTGGTAAAAACTGACCTTTTACTTGAATATGCAAAACCAACTTGGTTGTTCTTAATAAAGTCTAAGTTACTGCCATCTTTAGTAAGCGACAAAACTGATGGATGTGACAAAAATATAAAAGAATTGTGTCGGTAGTAGATTGGATAAGTAATACATATAAAGAATTAGTATTTAGTACAATTATCTAGAACAAGTATTTAGGATTAGAAGTTATATTAAAAGGTGCAAGTAGATATGATCTGTGAAGAATTGGATATATTTGGTGCATTACCAGACAATATTGGATATATTATAAGCCCAATCGTGAAATTCGTTGTATTATTTATAAATATAATAATTATCTATTCTATGTGGAAAAACTATAAGCAAAAATCAGCGAAAAATCCCGACAGAGACTATCAGATTAATAAAAATCTTATTGTTATGTCCGTTTTCTTTGCATTAGCCGCTCTTTTATCTTCATTTGATATTCTATTAGGATGGAGAAACGTGTTTAATACAACGAATGCCTATTTAGGTATTAGTATAGCGTTAGTGTTTACTGGCATTGCAGGTAGCATTTACTACTGGTTTTTACTTGAAGTTTTTTACGCAGAAACCCTAAGTAACGAAGAAAGAAAAAGGCAAGTGAATATTTTTCTAATTCTGCAATTGGGATCTTCTATCTGTTCGTTAATTTTACGTACCTTAGGTATTCGATTGTATGTAGCATTTAATATTATTCAAGCATTGTTACTTATGTACCTTTTCACATTGATCATTCGTAAATCTAAGGCATTATCTGAACGTGTTTCTGAGGAAGAATATTCTGAAAGGTTCCGACATATTGTCAATTCTTCCATTTTTGGATTAGTTACAATTGTGATGTTTTCCATTGATGCGTTTTCGGATTTTGTAACAATCTACAGCTTAATCGGATGGCTATGCCTTATTGGAACCAGTTATAGTCTCTATAAGGCATATGTATAGTTCTTAGTTCTCGGGGACATTATCGATAGATTTTTCGCCCCTCTTTCTACTTTTGAAAGCAATTTGTGGTAAAAATGGAGCGGAGATGACCAACACTAATCCGATTGTCCTTAAGATATGCATTTCAATATTTGTCAATAAATCATATTGAAAATCACCCATAGGATTGAAAAAACCACCACGTGATAATTTAAAATCAGACGAGCAAATTGGAAACTCTATCACTTTTGGCTGATTCCATTCTTCGGCTAGTTCCTCGATAGTTTCAAGACCATAATAGTCTAACCAACCATGAGACTCGATCTTGGTCGGGTCTCCATAACTATTTAAATGAAACACACTAACAGAATGAAATCCCATTGCCTTTGAATATAAAATCTCCCTTTTCATAGCTTCCCATCCATCTATCCCATCGTAGTCGTATAGTTGAGGATCTTGTCCAAAATCTTCGTATGTTCCATCAAAATATCCTTCTGCAAACCATTCCACGCCCGTCACTCCAAGCGTCGGAACGCCGTCTTCTACACCGATATGTTCTTTAAGCAATATATTAAATAGATATGTTTCAGTAGGCACAGAACCTGGATTCCCTCTGTATTGCATAAAATGATATTTTGTCCAACTATCAGGCGGAAGCCCCATAGCCATTCTATTGATGATAATATCTTGGTCTTCATCCAACTTATCGAAAACAGCCCTTGGATCGAAGCACAAGACAGTCTCGAATGTTTCTTGATCGGGGCTTGGATGTTTAAGAGATTCATTTGTTTGGATTTCTTGTAAGAATTCATCATAAAGACCGATTTGTTCCCAATAATCTTCAGGAGATGATTCTACTTTTCGTTCACTATCACAGCAGATGCCAACTACATTAGTTATATCCTCATCAACGAGAAATTCTAATGCATTTCTGGCTTGTCCAATCCAATTTTCAGCATAGATAGGGCCGGGAAAACCCTCAATACCATCATACCAGATTGTCTGACAAATGCTTATGTTAAATTCATCTAACAATTTCAAATATGCGATAGTACCATTTCTCTGTTTTTCGGTATCTATCGATAACTGGTGGTAAAACGTAGTGTCCATTTCTCCGAAAGCCGTAAGTAGACGGGTTTCATCTTCAGTTAATGCGCCTAAGTCGATCTCTTGTGTATCTCCAATTTGTACGTCGACTTTTGGATAATCCCATACAGAGAGATTGCAGTTATAATTCATGTCTTGTACACTGACAGTTCTATGCACCGTGCCTTTATTGACATATAAGTCTGTGATTGGTTTGGCAAAGACTATCATGAGTGCAGATAATATGAGAAAAACAACTTTTGCATTATTGAGTTTCTTAGGAAAATTTTGAAACGAATCAATAAGTCGGGTTTTACGGGCTAAAACTCTGATTAGGGCTATTAATGCGTATATTAATAAATAGAAAGCATCGATTAGTAATACAACCATCCAAGCTAACATTAAAAACGTATTATAAGGAAAATATAATCCTTTATATTGTTCAAAAAAATGGAACTGCTCCTGTTGCCACATCCAAATTGCCATGTTATATATCAAAGGAATCACATATGTAATGAACTTGATGAAACCCCCCAATTGACCTTTACCTGTTATTAGCCATAGAATTACAAATCCACCAATAAGAAGACCCTCAAACAGTAAAGTTGGAATTATGTCCTCTCGGGGTACGTTGTTGATGGCCAATATTATGGCAGTATAAACGTGTAAAATAAGTGATAAAAAAGTACCAATAACTATGCTGGTTATCACAAATCGTTCTATACCTTTGGAAACAGAAGATTCATTACTGGTTGTTTTGTTTCTTGCTTTCATAGGTAATTCTTTGAGAATCAAATATTAAAAACATAATGTGAAGTCAAACATTTTCGTGGTTTTTATTCATATTTCTAATAATTTAAAATGATGAATATATGATGAATTTTGAGAATAATATTAACCTAGAAACGCTTGAGAAGATGAGTAAAGCAACGCATATAATCCTGGATAGCAAAATTCGCTACAGTCCAAAGATCACAAACGATTATTTTTTTCTCTACCAATTTTTTGTAGAGCAATTCAAATTCAATCCTCACAGTCTGTACGATGATGATAATGGCGTTATACTTATTCTTCCAAAAAACAAATACATTGCATTAAGCGACAAATTTCGAGTAAAGAAAGAATTAATACAGAAAGGAATTAGAAAGAAGATCTTTTATTATCCTGTCGTTGACACGCTCAGAGAATTGATTAGTTATCTATTTTGGCATATTAGGATTATAAATATCGTCCTTAATTTAACATCGCGAAAAGATGGAGGAAAATTAAAAAGTTCTCCATTAATTGAGATATATATTTATATCCATGAATCTCAGATGAAATATGCGCTGGGTAAAAATGGGAATTATATACATATGGTGAACGCTTTTCTAGAAGATTGCATTGGTAGTTATCGGATTTATTTACGGGGCACTTATGATAAAAACTATATTTTAGAAATCTAATTATAAAATATCATGCAGACGGCAAGATTTTTAAAACCCCATGATATAAAAATAGCTGAAGAAGATATACCTATCCCTCAGAACGATGAGATTCTAGTTAAGGTCAAGAATTCTGGCATCTGTGGGACAGATTATCACATTTATGAGGGTGGGATCCAAGGATTAGTAGAACCCGGAACGATATTAGGGCATGAATTTGCAGGGGTGATCGAGGAATTAGGGTCAAATGTAGGGGATTTAGAAGTAGGAGATAGAGTTGCTATCGAACCTAATCTCTTTTGTGGTAAATGTCATTATTGTCGAAACGCGAAAAAACATTTCTGTGAAAATTGGGCTGCAATTGGGCTCAGTCGTGATGGAGGGTTTAGTGAATTTTGCGCTGTTCCTTCATCTTCGGTATATAAAATGCCGAAAAACTTGTCCTTTAGAAATGCTGCATTTTTCGAACCAATGGCTTGCGTGCTCCACGGAATTGAGCGTGGGAGGATAAGTGTTGGGGAAACCGTTGTTATTCAAGGGGCGGGGAGTATAGGTCAATTATATATACAAGCTCTTTCTCATCTCGGTGTCGATAAAATCATCGTTAGTGATATCGATGACCAGAAGCTGGAACTTGCAAAGAAATTCGGAGCGGATATAACGGTCAATCCACAGTCCGAGAACCTGATTAATATCGTAAAATCTGAAACGAACAACCTAGGTGCTCAAGTCATGGTTGATGCAGCTGGTTTACTTTCGACGATTCCCGATGCGTTGAACTTGCTTGAAAACACAGGTCGAGTTGTCATTTTCGGAGTCCCTCCTGAGAATAAGCCAACAAATGTCGTCCCTTATGATATTTATAGAAAAGAGATTGAAATTATTGGAAGTTTCACGAATCCTTATACAAATGAAGCTGCTTTAAAAATGTTGAAAAATATTGACATTAACCCAATTCTGACGAATCTCATTAAATTAGAGGGTTTAATTGATGATGGTATGAAAAAGATCGGTACCTCTGGTGTATTAAAAGTCCAAATCGAGTTTTA
>WJKO01000769.1 GCA_014729055.1 Promethearchaeota archaeon
ATAATCTCGTAAATTCATTAGACTGGAAAAAATTATTAACTGAATCCTATGCTGTCAAGGACGATTTCATTTATTACTCTTTCCAGAATGCTACTGATCTTCAGAATTTTAAAGATAATATAAGCAAAGGCAATATTGAATGTCCAATCTGTTCAAAGACAAAAAGATCATCGAAATTCGTACTTGGTGTTTTTGATCGTGTAGATGAAATTGCGGATTATAAAGAACCTAAACATCCAGCACATCGTCCCGATTATTTAGACATTATCCCTTTGGTAGAAATGATTCGGGTCATCAAAGGCGTCAAATCGGTAAAAGCAAAATCTGTTATGAAAACATATAATAAGCTCATAAAAAAATTCGGAAATGAGTTTAAGATCTTAACAGACGAAAAAATGTTGCAGAAATTAAAAGATAGTCAGTACAAACAACTAGCAGCTTTAATCGAGGCGTTTAGAAACGAGGATATTGAATTCATCCCAGGCGGCGGCGGAAAATACGGTAAAATAAATATCGATGCGCTATAGTCTGAATAATTAAAAAGATTACAATAGATTACAGACTCCAGTAAAACTAAATTATTTGTTTTTAAATAAAATAAGATTACTACTAAGATTTTTATTTGTAAATTTGCACAACTAACATGAAAACAAATAGCAAGGGAAAATATCACAGTGAGTAAAATGCCTACTACGAGCGTAAATAAATCAAATCGTGAAGATTCAGACCTCAGATTGGTGTCTGAAAACTTGAAACCGATCACAGCTCGTATTATCTTGACTTGCCCGACTTGTGGATACCATAGACGATTTAGAAATCAATTTACGTATGATAAGATGGATTTAATCATTGTAACACTTAAAATTGTGGATTGGCTTACTTGTGAAAGATGTTCCGATATATTGAATTGTCAAGTTGAATATAATATTTAGGCTTATGTGTTTTTTTCAATTATAGTTTTAATTTTAGATCAAATATAATAGAGTTTTAGAATGATGCGCAATTTTGTTTCTTAAGATAATGAGAATACGCCCTCGAAATAAATTAAAACAACATTACATGAAGATAATAATAATATCTTTAATTCCTATTCTATTTATTGGTTCTTTTTTAGGCGGTCTTTTATTTATTATTCAAGATCTAACCTCTTTTATTTATGAATTAGACACAGATCCAGAAATTGATGATTTTTATGCATTGAATGATATAGATCTCGAATCGTTAAGGGATGCAGCCACACTCCTTTCAGAAAGAGAAGAAGACTATCACATCCCGATAAATTTAAGCCAAGTTATTAAAATTAACGAGTCGACAAATAGAGTGGCAGAATATAGACCAACAGATAATGCAGGACTATTTACTGGTTATGCATTGTCTGCCGAATGTTTTAGATATGCAAATTTAACGATGACTACACCTATTGAAAAAGAACAGAGTCTCACTTTGGTAAAAAAATTATTGTCAGGTTTAATAAAATTGATTGAGGTGCCTAATGGCGGTTTAGGACCCGAATATCCAGGACAAACCTTAGCAAGATTCTATGCTGCTCCTGAATGGAAGACTGATGGTAATTTTAGTTGGATGTTTGAAGACCATCATAAGCATTATAATGGAACGGGAAAATACTCTGATTGGCGAGTTCGGCTATATACAAGCAAAGATGAATTGGGCGGTTATATTTTAGGAATTGCAAGTGCATTTAAGCTTGTCGATGATCCTTGGGTTCAAGAAAATGTCAAATTAATTGTGGGTCAGTTGACCGAAGGTTTCTTAGATTCATACTGGCAAGAGATTCACGGAGATGGTACACCATGTGGTGCCCATCTACAACCACCTACGCCACCGCAGTGGAAACTAGTTATTATGAAGATGGCGATATTAATGTACCCAAATAATGAAAGATACAAACAACTATACCATTATTATCTAACTAGGTGTATGAGTACTTTGAATGCGGCAACATTAGGCGCCACGGATTCGATCAGCAATTATTTCGGCTTACCTTTTGAGCA
This sequence comes from Promethearchaeota archaeon, assembly GCA_014729055.1. GTDB lineage: Archaea > Asgardarchaeota > Lokiarchaeia > Sigyniarchaeales > Promethearchaeaceae > WJKO01. Next base: position 2,013 of record WJKO01000769.1, read on the forward strand.
TAATGTCATCCTCAGTTTATTACTAGTAGAGGATAACCAAAAGCTGATTGACCGATATATTACTAATTACGAAAAATCATATCGGGCATTTAAAGGGCAACGAAATGCTTATTTTAATTCTATATATTTAGCAATGAATAAACGAAGATCAACAACGGCTCAATATAACATTACAAAAATACGGTGGGATGTCCTAGATCAATTATGGAGACTAAATGTATCAGGTCATATACCATTTGATGATACCTACGGTGGAGATAACGTGACTATAACCCGGGAAGAATTAGCAACTACTGATGAATCATGGGTTGCTCTCGAACCTAAATTGCAGAAATGGAAGCAGCACCCCTTATCTAGTTTATACAATTGGTTATGGGAAGGGGACGGCGCATTAATGCCTAAATTGTTTGAAGATAGATATATCAGACCTGCCACGGCAGACATGTTTGGGGTTCATAATTTTATTTGGGGAAAAAGTCCGTTTACAACAACTGGTGGGAGCGAAAAATCAAGTGAAAATTTTAGAACTGAAGCTCCAGGGGTTTCGTTTTCACTTCCATATTGGATTATAGCATATTTTGGCTATCTATAGGGGGCTAATAAGATGACAAAACAAGAATATACAATAAGAAAAAAATTCAAATCACCACCAAAATACACAGAAGAAGTAATGCAAAAAGTTGACATTTTTTCCCAGACTTACTCCAGGTTAATTGCTGGTTTTATACTGACCATTTTAGGTATGTTAGAATTGATTGTTTTAGGAACAGGTACGGGTCAGAAAACTTTAGCAGCAGTAGGACATGGTGCTTGGATGATTCTTGGTGGATTTTCGTGGTTTTATCTAATCGGCCTTATGCCACTAATAATAGGCATCTCTTTGATATTTTATTATATATTTTCAATCTTCTCGTGTAGAGTTGCTAAATCAAATAATTTCTATATATTTCATGAGAAGCGTCTCAATCGATCAACGATAACAGAAATACCGATTAATAAAGTTGAAGCAATACAATTTCGCAACAATTTTTTGGGCCCCAAAAAGATATGGATTTTGATTTTCGTGCCTTTTTCGATCTATATTCTCCAATGGGGGATCCCATTATTTGGCCAACCGAGAGCTGAAGATGCAATATTACCGACAATGATATTGATCTCTGCGATATTGAGTTTAATTAGTATGATCATCTTGGTTTTATTCCCTCAAGACTACCTTGAATTGGTTACCAAGGAAAATTACTATGAGTTTTGGTTCAATCCGCGTAATTTAGATAGTTCAGCAAAAGAATTATTGAACCAGATATTTGGTACTAGCTTGGTCAAAGTTCAAGATCAGCGAGGTGCTAACTATGCTTTGAAACAAGATACAAGTAGCATATTAAAAAAACTACCTTTCAGAATAAAGATTGGTTGTTTTATTTTAGTTATTTCATTGATTAGCGGTTTCGTGGAAATATTCTTTGCGAATTCATTTTTATTATTAGCCTCCGCTTATGGTGTGATACTAATAATTGAAGGATTGTTAGATTTTAAAGATCCGAAGAACATTAGATTTTACCAAGATAATCAAAAGAGTCTGAAAATAGAGATGAAAAAAGGGATATATTATCAAAATTTAAAATTTAATAAACTGGTGGAATCTTCGGAACAAGAGCATTTCAAGTCACTAGATCTATTCGATATATTCTTCAGCAGCTACCTTATAGTTGTAGCTACTCTACAAACTACTTTTGGGTGGGTCTATCTTGATACGAGCAGTGTCGCTGTCATTTTAGACATGGTTTTTACTACAATCCTACTGATTGTTATGATATTTAGCATTATGACGTACTTCTGTATTGAGATTCAAGTAAAGAAGATTACAACAGCCAACATAGATTATAAAATCCAATATTCTGAAAAAAGAAAAATGTTTGATTTCATCAAAAAACTCTGTAAAAAAGAATTAAGACATGAAACAGATGACAAAAATAGAATTTTTCTTATCCGGATTGGATATTTAATTAGTATTATCGTTCTTTCAATTGGAATATGCGTTTTAATTGCTTAAACGAAAAATAAGAAACAAAAAATATAGATATTTATCTTTATCCTGCTTTCTTCTTGCATTTCAACTGTAATTTTGCATATTTCTTCGCGTTTTCGGCCTCTTTTAATATTCCATTCTTAAAAAGTTGATTTGAAATGCTCTTACACTTGCTATAAAATTGAGCAGCTTTTGCGAAATTTTTATCTTTTATTGCTTGATTGGCTTCATCTTCAAATTCATCTCTCATCATCAATAACGCTTTTTCCGCAATCTTCTGTTGTTTCGTTCGATAAGATTCAGCAGCTTTATCATTTCCTCGTGCTTCCTCAACTTGTGCTAATTCACCCAATAAACGAGCCATCTCTGTTAAATTTTTATCTTTATTAGCTTGTTTTATTTTCTTCTGAAGAGATTTTATCTGCGATTTAGCATCATCGACTTCTGGCTTAGCTGCGAATGATGTGCTAGCCTTAGGTTCTTTCGGTGGAGCCTTAATTTTTGGCTTTTCTGGCCGTTTATCTTCCGCTTTTTCAACATACTGATCAATTCCGAGTTTCTTTTCTTTTCTCTTCTTGATTTCTTCTTCGGCTTTCTTCCCATCCATCTTACCGATTGATGAAGCCCCAGAATAGACTTTTGCCTTTTTCTCTTCCTTTATTTTAACTTGCTTCCTAGTTCTTGGCGCTGCTTTCTCTTCGTCTTTTATCGAAATAGCTTCTAAGAATTCAATAATTTTTGCCCTATCTTCAGGAAAATCTTCATCTATATATCGTTCTTTATCTTCTCTGATGAATTTACCAACACCATCTAATAATTCCCCGAATTGCCTTTCACCCATATCACGTGCAACACCCGCCATTGTATCAATGATTGTGGCGGCTTGATCATATTCACCTCTCTTGATATGATTCTCGGCATTCTCAAAATAATCGGTAATTTCTTTAAGCAATTTCTTACGATATTTGGGTGCTTGGGTAGCTATATACTCAGCTCTTAACAATTCTAAATGTTTTAGTGCAATTTCTTTAGCAATAGTTCCTTCTTTCCAACGTCTTCTAATGACGTCGATCATGTATTCTGGGAAGAAATTTGGAAATTTAATATCTGAAAGTAAGAATACCCATATTCTCTGTTTTTTATCTTTAATTGCAGTAATTATTTTATTTTCTGCAAGATCTTTCAGAAGATTCTCTAAATCAGGTATATCTCTCGATAATTTCATAGGTAATTCTGCGCGAATAATATATTCATTTCTTAATATGTTTATTACATCATAAGAATCGGGATTGGATACAAATTCACCCATAATCCCAGAGTCTTGGCTTGAAATTCTGTAATCTTTGAAAAACTTTTCAACTTCATCGATATATCTTTCTCTGATATCTTCCGCCATCTGTCCTTCTCTGGCAGCCTTAAAAACTTCTATATTGGGAATTCTAATAACTGCTACATCACGCATTAAAAAGACATATTCTAAAGAGACTTTTTTACCCTTTGAAATATTGACTTCCTCAATCAACTCTGTTTTCTTCAATGGAGCTAAAAGACCGTCAATATCTGTGACTTCTTGGTTGATTTCTTTACTAATCCATTTTGCAAGACCCTCTTTAGTCATTGGACCATTAGATAATTTCTGTAACAATAATCTTCTAATTCTATCTCTGAAAATAAAAGCATATCTTTGTTCTTCTGTGATCTTCTCCATTTTTATAAGCTGATTATAAAAGTTTTCAAATAAATCTGTGAATCCCGGTTTATCAATAGAAGAGATAATTAATTTTGAAATCTCAGTTAAACGCTCTTCGAATGTGTTTGGATCTTCATCCTCTTCCAAAATGACAACAACAAAATATTGCTCAGTTTGATCACCCTCTGGTAGTCCAGAATAATAAGATACAAGATTTAATCTCTTAATACGCATAGCTAAAATACCTGATTTTTCAGATATCGCATGCGTTGAGAATATAGTTAACAAATCGTCGTGTTCTAAAGCATTTTCGATCTCTGCGGGGTAAGAAGCTTCTGGAGTTACCCCTAAACGATCATCCCAACGAGCAGCAATCATTCCACGTGGCATTAATATATGACTCCATTTATTTTTATTAAGATCTTATTAGATCTATACTTATAATTTTAAATTATTCCGTAGTTAAATTTTCATCTCTATCCTAAAAAAATTTTCTGAGAAAAAACTTGAGAGTTCACATTGATATTCATAATCCATATCAAAGTTAATTTTTAGTCTTTTAATTGTTCTTCATTTAAATACAATTTATCATCAGAATTGATTCCAAGAATTATCTGCATAT
>WJKO01000770.1 GCA_014729055.1 Promethearchaeota archaeon
CAATCAAACTGGATTAGATAGCTTTTCAAATCATATTTATCTAAACTGAATTGAAATGCTCCATTCTCACATTTGGTTTGCGTTCTATCATTAGATTCCAGCAAATCTTCATTTCCATCAATTTCTTCCATGAAAAATATATCTTGTCGACATCTTATTGCGCTGTTTCTAATTTTTCGGTCAGATGGGTTATATAATCTGAGAACGATGCCATTGTTTACTGCTACCTGCTGATCTTTGTCAAGATTGGGGTGTTTCCTTTTGATTGCACTGATGCTTACCTTATTTTTTGGTATTTCTAATAAACTCCAATCTTTTAGGGGTATGGCATCAGAACCGTCAATTTCATTGATGAAACAAGGGTGTAAACTCTCAATACTCATGTTTTCGAGTGTAATCTCTTCTAAATCTTCAGTCGTGAAGGGTTTAATCACATATCGATAATCATAATTGCCCAATTCAAGACCTAATGGTGTTTTTCTTGGCATCGGGAGACTTACATGCGCTATATGATCGAAAGTTCGTAATAAAGTAATGTAACAATTTGGTTTATGATAAATATGCTCTGGTGTACCAAAGTTAACCAAGCATATACCGCAATTTTCACCACTAAAACTAACCCAATTTTGTACTGGGCGAAGGCCCTTTGATCCAGTTACCGTGCCAAATGAGATTGCACTTTTGTGTTGATTAAATTCTCTATTGTGAGGGATACAGAATTCTAATTTTATATTTTCAACGTCGTTGACCAATTTAATGCTAATTTCTATTGAATGATTCCAGTGTATAAATTTAATGGATTCAACGACTTCTATATCTCCACTATAGAATTCTCCGTGTATTTCAATTTCTGTTTGGATATCATTATTTTCTTTTAAAAAAACATTCTTAGGATCCAAAATCTGCAGAATATTACCGACTAATGAATCATAAGAATCTCCCTTTTCCTCAAGCATTCTTATAGATCCTATCCAATTGTCCCCATTTGCCTTTAATATAATTTCTTTCAATTTAGAATCGTATACTTCTACTAACTTATTATTTTCAAACACACACTTGAAATCTTGAAAATGATGTTTAGAATTGGATTCTAGCTTCCTCCTTGCTTTTGGGTTATTAAGTTCGTTTAAACTCACCTTAGTGTTAGTCGCTAACCGCACTACTTTATAACCTAATGGTGGGATATTTTCAATTATTTTCTTATTGACAATAGTTTTTCTCTTCCACGGCAACGTATTTATAATAAGATATTGATTTTCGTTATTTTTTATACCGTTTGAAATCGGTTCTTTCTGTCTAATTATCAATTTCGCAATATTTCTTAGTATCTCTGATGTTTTTTTCTGGTTTTTAGAAAAGAACTCTTTATATCTCCTCATTGCATTAGAATATACTAAATCTATACAACAACCACAAGATATATCGTGAAATTGATTTATCAAACATGTTTTCCATAGTTCATCAATTGACTCAAATGGATAGATAGACTCTGAATTAACTAACTTATTTAATGCATCTTGAATTATTGATAATGCCTCTATGTCATAAAGTTTTATTTCGGCGCGACGATTGTTTTGCTTAAGTTTAATCCTTGAACTCCACACACCAGAAAATATCCGATCTATATGATGAAACTCTCCATTGCATTCTTTTAATATCTCGCGTGCCTTTTCTACCTCATTAAAAAAATGTGTAGGTGTGGTTAAATGCAAATTTATTAATTTATTTCGAGTAAACTCATTTAGGTAATTCCAATAATGCAAAATATAACTGGATGGTGCAGAGAAATCACTGCCAACGGAGCAAAATAGTTTCTTTGGTTCAGGGATGTCCTTATAAGGTTTGAAACTGATTAAATGCATTAAATATGCAGAAACAGTTTTCAATGCTGATCTAGTTGGCAATTTATTGCCCAAATTCCACAATTTAACTCCAACTCCCGCCGTCGATTTAATGATTCTGCTTAGAATATTTCGATGCCAAATAACATCCACAAAATATAATGAATGTAATAATTCAACTGGACTAAATGAAAATGTAGTGTAAGTGTTTGTTTGATAATATGCTAATATTTTATTTTGTCCATTGAGACTCTTCCAATAATATAATAAATGAGGTGGTATTTCGGCTTCTTTAGTGTCAAGATTATTCAAGTGTTTTCTAAATTTAGCATCGTCTACACCTCGGTGAAATACGTAATATTTCATGCCCATGTGCCTCAAAATCAACGGATATTGGTAATTATGTCCGAATAAATCTATATTCCACGCTATATTAGTGTCCTTTTTGAATTCTTTTTTAAGAAAACGTTTTCCGTAGAAATACTGTCTAATTAACGATTCCCCAGACGGAATATTTATGTCAGGTGAGAGGATTTGACCTCCAACAAGATCTATATTTTCAGAAGAAACAAAACCTTTTAATTTCTCAAACAAGTCTGGTTTCATTTCTTTTAAACTCATCCATTGTGTTGCTTGCTCAACACTACATTTGTATTCGGGATGTCTTTGAAGAATATTAAATAACACTTCAAAATTTTCTAACACCAATTCCCGCATATATTGTTTATGACTCTTTATCCAAGCATAATCAATATGCCAATGAGGTGTTAAGAATACATCTAAAGGATTCTGCATTGTAATCTTCTCTCAGCTTTAATTAGCTCTCTAAGTAATTATAATTTTTGACATTCGCAAGGATTTTTGCCGCATTTTCTACATTTATCTGGATATTTCTCGTCTAATGCTTTTTCAACATCTATTCCTAACAAATTGGCAATCGAACATAACCAAGCTATGATATCGGCAATTTCTTCCTTAACTTCGGTTTTTGAAATATTATCGTCTTCAGTCTTTTCACCAAGCAGATAATGTCTCATAGCTTCAGAGAATTCACCTATTTCTTCGTAAAACCAAAGCAAAGTCCCGTTAATGCCTCTTTTTTTATCTTTATTGAAGTAAAGATCTTTCATGAGATATTGAAATGCTCTTATTTCCATATTTATAATTTCACAAATAACAACTAAAAAGTTATTTAGAGTTATTTAGCGTGATGAAAATAATGCTTATTTTATCTGGTGGATACTAAATAAGTAGAGAAAATGTAGGATAAAGATATAACAATAGAAGACTTTATTCTCGGAATTATTTATCCTAATCCGCCGAATAGCCAATCAAATACTCCCAAACGAGCAAGTATTGCGAACGCAATCAATATTAAAGATAAAGCAACTGTCCAACCAGGTCCAACCTTAATACCTTGGCTACTATCTTGGAAAAACCGGATTAATCCCGCGCCACCCATAGGCATGGGTGCATTTTTATCACGACGACGACTTCTCGCACTTTGAGTTCTTCTTCTTGGCATCACTAATCACAATCAAAAGTTACTTAATTCAAAAAGAAATATGTAAAATCAGTTAATAATTTTTTTGGTTTGAACTTTTATTTTAGAGATAAAACAAAGACAAGAACCAAATAATTGAAATAAATTTTTAAGAAATTAATAATTGAATTTCGTATAGGTTTAATCTACTACTAATATGTTTGAACTTATCTAATGATTATAATTATTATGGGTCGATTACATGAAAATGGGGAAACGTAACTTCAAAATACTCGTGTCTTGTTCAATAATATGTTTTGTGTTTCTTTCGATTTATTTTTCGATTGATTTATCTGCTGCAGATTCTGATATGTCCATTCAAGATCCAGAATCGTCTAGCTTAGATTTTTCAAACATATATATTAGCGAAGGGGTCCGAAATGTTTATTTAGGTGAAATGGGACTGACTCGTATAAACGATGTTGTTACTATATATAATAATGGTTCTGAGCCGTTGGATTATTTCTATTACACCATAGAGAACGCATATCTCTCGAATATGAAATATATTGGTTGCAAGACTGATAAAAGATCTAGTTTGGTGGTACAAGATTCAATTAATAAAATAAATGGATTAGAGGCGTATATAATATATTTAGATGATCCATTACTACCAAAAAGTACAAAGAAGGTAACAATAACAACTGTATATATAGATATTATCATAACAAGCGGTTCGCGAACTACACAATTATGCGACTTTGAAATAGGAATGATCCCTACGATTCCATATAAAATATTAAGCCTTGACGTTAAAATTAATATTCCCAGTGGTGCAACGGTTGGGACTTTTAATCCTGAAGGAACTGCCCAAGGTACAACTCAAATAATCTATGACTTTAGCGATCTTTCTTCATTCACTTCAGAAACGCTTACAGGGCAGTATACCTATAACACCAACCCTATCCTTGAATATCTTAGCATCATTAGAAAAGTTGACGTAAATACATGGGATGATATTAATATTCAAGAGGAGTATGTAATTAACAACACTGGTAATATCCCAGTAACAACCTTAAAGTGGCAAGTCCCTATTGATGCTGAGAATGTAACTGCTAGGGATGATATTGGAACTATTACAGGTGTTACCTTAGTTGATCAACCGAATGCAGACGGCAATACAAGAAATGTAACACTTGATTTAACTTCGAATAGATCACCTATGAATGGAAAGAGTGCATTGAATTTTATAGTGGAATATCATTTACCGTTGGAAAATTATTATAGTTGGGCATTAAAGGGTGCTATTTTGAAACTTAACTTAATGATGTTTAAAACCAAAGCGTTAATTAGATATCAAGAGACAAATGTTTTTCTCTACGCCGGAGATAAAATAAAGGTAGTTACACTTACCCCTGATGAGATCTCTTATCAAAGTAATTCGTTAGTATTAACTTATGAAGATCATGATTTAGTCGGTCTTGAAGCTAAGTATCTTTATTTAGAATACAAACGAGATGCATTTCAATTCTATTATAGACCAGTTATTTTTATTTTTCTGATCTTAACTTTACTTTCTTCCTATGTAGCTCTTAGAAGAAAGATGGGAAGATCTACGGAATTTATAGAAATTCGTGAGGACATTGTCCCTGAGAGTGAGATAAGAGAATTTGTAACATTATATGAAGAGATTAATGCTATTAGAATAGATTTGCAAAAGCTTAGAGAGCAAGTTGCGAGAAAAAAGATACATAAAAAAGAATATCAAAAAAGCAGACGGATGTTATTAAGTAAACTAAAAAATGCTCAAGATGAAATAACATCCTTTAAGAAATATTTAATCGATGCAGGCGGTAGATTTTCAGAAATTGTAAAGAAATTGGATTTACACGAGGCGGAATTGCTGGCAAACCAAGATGGAATAAAACTACACGAAGAAAGATATCGAAAAGGCAAACTTCCTTCCAAAAGAGCTTATAATAAATTGAAAGATCAGATGATCAAGCAA
>WJKO01000073.1 GCA_014729055.1 Promethearchaeota archaeon
CTGCGAAAAAGCAGTCAAGATCCACATGCATTATAATTTTATTCATTTGTTGTAGTTTTTGCTATTTTTTCTTAAAAAAAATATAAGCGCACTTTATTTTCTTATCCAAATACTTTAAAATTTTTGAGTGCATTTTATTCATTTATGTATTCACTTGATCAAGATAAAATTCGTAATGCAAGAATTACTCAAGTTTTAATTATTATCAATGTGGTATGTTTCATTGCATTCAATCCGATTTATTCTGAAAAGTTATGGCTGGTGTTAGCACAATATAATGCGGCAGTATGGGATGGTCAAATATGGCGTTTAATCACTTCAGTTTTTTTACATGGAAATATAGAGCATATTTTTTACAATATGATTGGATTACTGCTTTTTGGTGCAACTGTTGAGGGTTTTATGAATAAAAAAGAATATATTGCAACATTTCTTCTATCAGGATTAGTTGGAAGTATATTTTCTTTACTGTTAGAATCGCCGGAAACACTTAGTGTTGGAGCCTCTGGGGCAATATATGGATTGATGGGGGCGAGTTTTATGATATTATCCAAGGAAAATCCGTTTATTTTCCTCTATGGAATTATTTATATTGTGATCTCGGTATGGGGATCCTTTGCACCGGGTATTGGAACATGGGCACATATTTTTGGATTAGCTACGGGCCTGCTTTTTGGCTATTTATACAATCGTAAAGTGAGAGCAATGAGAGCATATTGATTTTTTCTTATTTTTTTTTTTTTTGGTTCTTTTTTTCATTTGTCATCTATTGTCATTATAAAAAGCATTCTTTTTAACTTGAAAAGACAAGATAATTACATGATTCCGAAGATAAATTTGGAAGATATAGAATTATCAAGATTAATTTGTGGAACCAACGCCTTTTGTGGGATTTCTCATTTTACTAAATCTCGTGATATGTATCTAGCTGATTATTTTCGTGATGTAAATAAGATTGCTGAAATTATGTCTTATTTATTTAAAGAATTCGGCGTTAATGCCTGTATTTCATCCCCGCGTGATTCTATTCTCAAAGCAAAAGAAATGGTCGAGGAAGAATTGGGAGAGAAGTATCATTGGATTTGCACTCCTAGTGATGCAAGGGAAACAGCAACAGGAACTGAACCTAATATTAAACAACAAATTGAGTGGTGTGCCGATCATGGTGTTAGTGTGTGTATGCCCCACAGAAGTTGGACGGATTATCGAATTCAAAATAAAGATAGAGTCATATTTGATATTGAAAAAGTAACGAATTGTATTAGAGACCATGGAATGATTCCAGGATTGAGTACGCACTATTATGAAACCATACAAGCGGTTAAAAAACACAATTACGATGTTAAACTAATCGTGCAACCACTTAATCCTACTGGCTTTCAAAGCAATATCGAAGTGAATAGATTAATTAGCGAAATCAATTCTACAAATACGCAAATTATTGTAATTAAACCAATGGCGGCTGGTAGATTAGAACCAGAAATTGGTCTTAATTTTGCATTTAAGAATATTAAATCGAATGATATTGTTGCATGTGGTTTTGATTGTATTCAAAATGCTGATTATGATGCACAAGTCGTTGAAAAAATACTCGGATAAATAATTGAAAAAACATATTCAACCAGAAAAAAATAAAAAATAAAGATGCGATTAAGATGATTGATAAAGACGCGAAGGAAAAAATAGTGATATATGGTGCAGGTGCAATTGGATCAACTGTTTTTGCTTGGTTACTTCCCTATTATCGGAATTTATTTTTGCTTGCTCGGGGGAAAAACCTAGAAAAACTAAGGAGCAAGGGATTGACTATTTATAAGCAACATAAAAAAGATAAAGCAGTGACTTATTCTGGTATAAAGATCATAGAAGATATAGCAGAAGTCTCTGATCCGGATTTTATTATTATCAGCGTTAAAAATTATAATTTAACAGAAGTTTGTGAAGATATAAAATCTAAAATATCAAATGAAGGTAGCGAACCAATCATTATTGCACTACAAAATGCAATTAATAATCAAGAGTTATTGCCCGAATATTTTTCCAAGATAGTTTATGGCATTGTCTGTTATAATGCTTGGCGGGATGATTATGGTGTTGTTGGATATCAGCACAAAGCACCCATAGTATTGGGAACGATTCAAAATCAGCACCCAGAAGAGAGAAGAAAAGCATATGAAATTCTAAGTAAAGGGCTTCCAACAGAGATCACTGACGAACTACAAGATGCAGCACGCTCTAAAATGCTAGTTAACCTAACTAACTCTGTTGTAACGTTGGTAGGACATGGGATTAAAAAGATATCTTCCATAAATGCGTTAAGAAAAATAATTAGCAATCTTATGAATGAAGGAATTCAGATATTGAAAAAGGCAGGATATCACGAAGTGAGGTTAGGTAACATGCCATCATGGCGAACTGTGACTTTTGGTATGAAATTACCTGGCTTCATTAGCAATATAGTCTTCAAAAAAAACATTAGCAAAATGGTTCGGAGTAGTATGGCTTATGATATCATTATTGCGAAAAAGCAAAAGTCAGAATTGGACTCCTTAAACGGATATTTTGTACAATTAGCTGAAAAAGTCGGTTTTAATTCCAAATATAATAGAAAATTTTATGAATTATGCAAAAAAGAATTCACTAAACCCGATTTTGAACCTTTAGATGTTGAATTGGTATGGAAAAAAATAAGCGAATGATGTAAAAATGATTAAAACAGACTTTAAAATTACACCCTCTGATGATGAATGTAGGCAGATCATCGGCAAGAAATTCGATCGGATAATGAAAAGTGACAGAAATAGAAAATTATATGAAAAAGCCAAGAAAGAAATTGTAACCGTTGTAAAACCTGCCGTTGGTTGGGAACGATTTAAAATTGAAGAAATCCACTATAATAAAATATTATTAGAGAATGGCGTTAAAATTGGCGGCGGACCCGTTTCTTCAGTCGTTCAAGGCGCTGAAGAGCTTATAATTGCTTTATGTACAATAGGACAAGATCTCGAATGTAAAGTAAAAAAATATATGCAAAATAATAAAATGTTTCTAGGAATTATCATGGATGGGTTAGGATCTTGGGCAGTTGACTCAATTAAAAGACAATTTATAGATTGGATTAAAAAGGAGTTACATTCTAAGGAATTTTTCAGAACGTCTGTAACATTGAGCCCAGGAGAATCTGATTGGGGTATGCAAGACCAGAAAATTATTTTTAAATTATTAAAAGATGAAGCAGCGAAGATGAATGTTCGTTTAAAAGATTCGTTGATGATGATTCCTCTAAAATCATTAACATTCATAATGGGAATTGGAAAGAATAAACTTGGTAAAGAGTCAGGAACAAATTGTGAATTTTGTTCATTGAAGGAAAAGTGCAGGTTTCGAAATCGAAGAATTGAATAAGAAGCTGGACTCAGTTCTTAGCCCAATTGTTCATAGAAAAAATCATGGACGTGTCTAATCTTAATTATATCTTTTCTAATGCTTTTTGAGAGGATTTTATGAATTTTAGACAATCGCTTTTGATTTTTAGCATATCTGAGTTCAGATAATTCAATTAAAAACCCAGATTTATTTGAATAGATCTGTTGATATTTTTTATCTTTTGGTGATTTAAGTTCCCAAACTTCTCGAATAACTCTTGAATTTTTTTGATAATCATATAAAATCATAATTATTAAATCAAAACTAAAAAGTAAATCATTAGATGCACCAAAGCTCTTAAATGTATCCAAAACTTCCTTAATTGTATCAGGGTGCATGTTTGAAATTAATCTGGCACCCGTGCTCTTTAATCTAAAGTAATCGACGATGGAAGCGCCCCATAAATATCCATACCAATTTCCGCTCCCAATCTCATGAATGATATAGGTCCTTTTCGATGTCGGTGAGAATTTATCTTTTTTCAGATCTGATAGATAAGACTTGTTTTTTATAGTGACGATCTTTTCATCCGAGGGGATTAATCCGAGCAAAGCACCTTGTATCGCAGTTTTACCAGCACCTCCCGGA
>WJKO01000771.1 GCA_014729055.1 Promethearchaeota archaeon
ATGTAATAATTGTCGATTTTAGATTCCACAATGTCATGTACTTTCTTCTCGAATTCGAGATTGTTGAGTGTGACTTTTCCGATAATCCGTGCGGCCAGAGCAGGTCCGGGAAATGCTTTTCTATATATCAAATTGTCGGGCATCTCTAAGAAGTCCAATAGACGCCGCACTTCGTCTTTCGTTAATGAAGCGACCGGTTGAATTGTTGCTTCTACATCATATTCAATATTCAGATTATGTTGACTTTTTACAAATCTTTCTTTGTTCTGTTTAAGCAGAGCTTTTTCTTCTTCCAAAGTCATGGTTTCTTGAATATCAGTGATTTTCACACCAAAGCTCTCCTCAATATCTGGTAGAATAGTGCCGTCAGCCAGTAAATCGCAGTTTTCCTCATCAATAACTTTGCTAATCGTATCAGAATACGCTTTTTTAAAAAGTTTTCTTTTCGCTTCGGCGTTCTCCTCATTTATTATTTGTGGAAGAAATTCATCCCGAATGTCAATAATCCTCACATCAGGAAATAATTCCTTGATATATTCACGCTCTTCTTTACCGCGAATAATTCGCATAAGCCCATGATCTATAAATACAGGTATGGTGTTGATATCTGCTTTTTTCAAGAGCAAATAGGCTGCTGAACTGTCAATACCCCCAGAAAGCGCACAAAACACTTTTTTATCGCTTGCATGCTTTTTTAGGAAGGCTATCGCTGATTGAACAAATGTTTCTGGGTTTGTTTCCGTAGTTATAAAACGATGGTTTTTCATAAGAAATTATTATGTGTTGCAACTTTTAAGTGGGATTATTAGCCGCTTAGTTACGATAGATAACAAGATCGAGAACTGTAATCTATAATATGTGCTGAAATCTAAAGGAAATTTTATAGGAAATTCTAAAGGAAGTTCTAAAGTAAAATTCTAAAGAAAAAATCTAAATCAAAATGAGAAAGAAAAATAGAATATATTTTATTATTTGTTTTTACGAGTAAATTCATTCTTTAACTAAGAAAACATGGAAGTATATGTTCGTTGTAACGATTTGTTGGATTTTAAATCCAGATTCGGTCGTGTATTTTTCCATGTATGCTAACGCTTCTTGCATTCCTTTATCTCGCTTATTTATTTTTATTTTTTTTACTTCCGAAGGCGTTATGTGATTGAGTTCTCCTTTGCCTAGGGAAAATTGGATTTCTTCCATTTTCATTTTACTTCGCTTATTATTATATTTTCACACATATAAAGCTAACAGCAATAGCAAGGTATTGTTTAAAATATATATTAGTCTCAAAAGACCAAAGATCAGATCTTTGATCTAAAATCAGAGATTCGATCTGAAATCAGAGATTCGAATCCATTTTTTCCCATAAATTTCCCTCAAAGTCCCAAATGGCTATGAATTTATCCATAGGTTTAAAAATAGGATTTACTTTAGATAGTACAATAAATTAAAGAAAACCGCGAGAGATTGTTATGACAAAAACAACTAGAAAAGGAAATGATTTACTTTTGTTATCACTACTTAGTTGTGGATCTCTCTCGTTGTCCAGCTAGTTTTATAAGAGTCCAACCGTTTGTATAGGCAGATCTTAGAATTCATTTGTTTGCCCTCGCGGTATTTTTGATTAGTCTCGAATTCTTGCTAATTATTCAAGCGAAAGATGATTTTCCATCTTTGGATTCTCTATATTATGTTTTTAATTTGAATAGCAGTTAACAGAGATTTCGCTGGATTGGTCGAGTAGCAACGACGGTGGGTTTAGAACCCATTATGCGTAGGCATGTCAGCGGTGCAAATCCGCTATCCAGTACCACATCTTATAAATCTTAACTAAAAAATCAAATAGCAAAATCTAAAACATACAAACATATAGCATAGAAAAAATAAGAAAAGCGGGAGTAGTCAAACGGTTACGACAGTGGGTTCAAACCCCATGTGCATAGGCACATTATCGGTTCAACTCCGATCTTCCGTATACTTTGTCGGTGTAGCCAAGCGGTCAACGGCGGTAGACTTAAGATCTCCTATCACAGGATTGCATGGGTTCAATTCCCATCACCGACACCATAAAGCACACGTATCTTAGCTCGGCAAAGAGGTAGCCTTGAGAGTTACTGTCCCTAGGACTCGGCGGTTCGAATCCGTCCGTGTGCGCTAATTTTCTTTTTTATTATCCCGAAATCTGGCAGCAATACACATGTTCCAGTCAATATAAGGTATGGATGAATTCAGATAATAGAGAATCTTAGCGAAACATATATAGACTCTTTTTTCCTATATAATCATGACCTGTAAAGGTTCAGGTTTGATCAAGTTTAATCAAGAAAACATAACCTTATCCCTTATTTTTCTAATCTAAGAGTCCTTTCCAATAATCGGGAACCCATACAGCTTTACCAGTTCTGGAGCTTTCAATAGCAGCCATACTAACGGCAAATGATTTAAACGCTTCCGCAAAATGAGTGCCCGGCTTTTCTTTCCCGTTTGATTCAATACCTCTTTTCATCATTTCGAGGATAAATCCTTGATCTGTATATGGAACATCGATTCCTTCCATCGGACCAGCATCCATAAACAAATATCCATCTTCTTCCCACTTTTTCCCGTCTTCATCAAGGTATTTTTTGTATTCTACCCCCCAAGGTTTCTTTTCCGCTTGACCTTTCCCACCAAAAAACTCAAACCTGCTATATCCCGGACCTCTACGCTGCCAATCTCCGTAAAGTTGACACCAAACCCATTTACTTCTATCTTCAAAATCTTCTGGTTTTGCAAGACCTAAATTAACGAAAGCCGTAGAACTCCCCTGCCATTTACTGTATTTCGGGATAAACGTATCGCATCTTACTTGAACGACGTCAAGACCCGTTTCATACCTAAGAAGATCAAACCAATGGGTGCACATATCTTCCAGATAAATCTCTTGTAGCCATCTTCTCCACCCTGTACGTTTTTCACCCCAATTACCTGCCTGTTCCCATCGCATAAAGGATAAATCTCCAATAGGACAATCCTCACGTTCGAGAAATTTTTTCATGGTCCACCGAGCAGGACTATAACGGTAGTTGGTTCCGACTGCTGTGCATAGTTTTGGCTTGTTTAACGCATATTCGACCATTTGTCTCGCTTGATAAATCGTCGATGCCATATTTTTTTCGCAAATGGTATGAATATCATAATCCATGACCTCAGTAGCCAACACATGATGTGTATATATCGGAGTAGTGATTACTGCAACATCAGGTAGTTTATCTGCTAACTTCACCAATGTATCTATGTTTATATATGTGTTCCCTTCTTCTACAACTCCGGTGGTTTCAAGATGTTCCAATAATTCGGTATTTACGTCAATGACATATTCTAATTCAAAATTGGGATGTGTTTTAATCCATCTATGCCATCCCCGAGCCATGCTACCATATCCTATTATTACTACGCTATATTTATCTGCCAAATTCATCAACCTATAGACTACTATTTTTTTCCTATCTGTATAATATTGCCATATTCTCTATGGTTTTTAATTTCTACTTAGAAAAATTCTTAATATTCTTCTCTGATTACAATTAATATAGTCTAAACAATTAGACGTGAATAACTAAAAGAATAAGAGTGAAATTCAATGAATCTGCGCGTTATGAGTTTTAACATTCGTTATGCATTGGGAGACATCGGTAAGAAAAATGAATGGAAGAACCGAAGATCGTCCGTCATTGAAGTTATTAAAAAGTATAATCCTGATCTTATCGGTTTTCAAGAAGTATTATATCAGCAACTAGAATATTTGAAACTAAAATTGCCCGAATACACGACTTATGGAGTTGGAAGACGGGATGGAAAAAAGAAAGGGGAATTTAATCCAATCTTTTATCGTGGGCTCAGCGAAATCGAGCGAGGGACATTTTGGTTGAGCGGTACTCCCGAAATAAGTAGTAATACTTGGCATGGCGGTTCATATAGACTTTGCACATGGATTAAATATGATAAACCTTTTGAGTTTACCTTTTTCAATACACATTTTGACAATGCATGGAGGAGAGTACGAAATAAAAGTTCTACATTAATGTTGAAGAAGATTCCAGAGATTACTGGATCGGAAACGAGTCGGATTATTCTGACAGGCGATTTTAATATGAGTCGAAGGTCTAAAGCTTATTCTATTCTAAATACGAAATTGACGGACTCTTATGCAAAAGCGCCAGGCAATACAACAAAGCGGAAGTTGACTTTTCATAAATTCACGGGCAAACGCAGATATAGAATACCAATCCATCCGTTTCTGATGATTGATTATATTTGGACTCGCGGTTGGAAAATACTCTCGTCGAAAATCATCTATGATGCTCCGCAAAGTTCAGAAGGAATTTATCCATCTGATCATTGGCCAATATTAACAGAGTTAAATATAAAAAACTCGTAAATTAAAGACCTAGATCAAATTCTTCATCTTTCTTGATTTTCTGGTCAGAACCTTGGTCTTCAGCTGAAGATACCGGTGTTTTTGATCGAACTTCTTTATATTTACTCCGTTCATCTTTATCTTTAGTTTCCTCTTCCTCAGGATGAGTATAATCGTATACGATACTAATTACTAAGATGAAACCTAAGATGACCATGATCGGCACAGCCATCCCAGTGCTTTCTAACCACATAGAAATTAATCCTATATAAGGGATCCTGCCAACAACAACACCGATGATTTTAGTATCCGGAATATCCGCTGTGACCGAGGATTCATCAGGCGGATCAGGATAATTATTATTATCTCCGTGAGCATTAAAGTACCATATATCGTTTATATCATCGTACCACTTATTTACTACACGATGAACAACCGGGTATTCTACCGGATCATCCCAAACCCCGTGAGTATCATATATAATCACATCACCCTCCAGATTTTCATGTGTGCCCGACTGAATATCCGCTGGATCTTTATACTTAACAAACAATAAATCCCCTTCATGAATCTGGGGTTCCATTGAGGGTGAAACGACAACAACAATAGGCATTTCTGTCCCCATGGCTGCCTTAAAGATATAATATCCGCCGAATGTGCCCCCAATTACTATTACAAAAATTATAATTGTCTTAACTAGCTCTTTTACGTTGTCGTTACTCTCGTTTTCCTCTTTCACTTTTCTTCCAGCAGGCATATCAATTCAACTTATATGAATAATAAAGCAGCATTTATAAAAAAACTTGTATAAAATATAGATAAGTGTTTATTGTGATGGTCAAAATGGTTATGCTATTTTCGTGTTCTTAATATCATTTCTGCACAATTTTGACCACTGAGGGACGCAAGCTCAGTCCCTACTCCGAATAAATCTTTACCAGAATCATCACCGCAATGAAATAGTCCTTCAACAGGTAAATCAGACTCTATTCTATTGCTACGAACCTGTCCAATCGTTTGCGCCAAACCGACAATTGCCCCTTGTTCCCCAAATAGATTTTTCAGATCTTTGGGTGTTATCACATCCATCCATTCAATTTCCTCGCGGATATCATATTTTTTTTTTGCCAATTCTTGAAGATTATCTAGAATTAACTCTTTGAATTGTTCTTCATGTGTTTCATAATATTCATGGGTCGTTCCAATTCCTGCAAATGCCAGTTGTTTCCCCTTAGGAGCCATAGCTGGACTAATATTGCTGACAATAGGCATAAAGCATCCTATTTCTGTGGGAAACTCTCCATCCAGTCGTCTTTCTGCAATCTCGTTTGGTGTTAATGTTGCCGACTTCATTACAAATTTCTCTTCAATAACAGGCTGTTTGAATGCAACATGCGTTACAACCGATGTGAAACTGTGTTTTAATTTTTCAATTTTGCTTATAAGATCTGACGAAAAATATTGTTTATCGACCAATCTTCCGACAAAATGCTTCAGATTTACGTTTGCTACCACAATATCGCTTAATATTTCTTTACCAGATTTGGCAAGTCGGACGCCTATTGTTTTACCATCCTCGATTAAAACGCGATCAACAGGCTCCTCTTTTAGGATAACGCCGGACTTTTTCTTGATGATCTTTTGAAATGCTTCGGGGATAGCCCCACATCCGTATTTTGGATATCCGACACCTTTGCTTTTTATAACCCGTTGATAGATTTCTAAAAAGTCTCTTGCCGCAACTCGGTTATATGGAACCACAGCATAAGAATCCGAAGATATTGCCATCATACAATGAACAAATTGCGAGTCTGTGTATTGATCTAAGAAATCTTTAACGCTTAGATCTCCATATTTTGCAATTTCTTGTTCTTCCATTTCCTTAATTTTCAGAGTTAAATCAAGAAAATCTTTCTTATCTGCAAATGAAGTTTCTAATCTGAAGAAGTTCCAGAATGTTTTAAAATAATTCCAAAAATGTGTAA
>WJKO01000772.1 GCA_014729055.1 Promethearchaeota archaeon
CCGCAATACAACCGTTGCTGCCCCGAATTGAGAGGTTTTTTGATAAAACAATAGGATTAGTCGCTGATGAAAATACTCCCGTCTTGTTTCATAATGATTTTCAAAGTCAGAATATACTGGTTGAAGAAAAACAAGATGAATTTGTAATCACGGGCTTGATTGATTTTGACAACTGGAGAATTGGACCCCCCGCACAAGACTTTGTAAAAATTCAATACTGGACAATTCAAGATTTGGAACATTTGAATGATGCATTTTTTAGGGGATATCGATCTATTCATAAAGACGTATCGCAATCAGATTTACAAGAGAGAATTAATATCTATAAAATGCTATGGTTTATATTGGTATACAATTTCGAAATGGATAAGGTACTCAAAAATGAACGTAACGTGGAAGTGGATAGGAGATTTCCCGCCGCGGATAAATATTTGGCTGAAATTGAAAAAGTACTTAAAAAAACAAGCTGTTAGGTTGTTTTAATTTTCGATGTGGTAAATTTTCGTAAATAGATAATGAGAGGAATGCATTGCATATGAATTCAATCTTAAAAGAATTATTGGAATATTCAGGGAAATTGAGCAAGAACAAACTGGTTATAGGGCCAGGGGGCAATACTTCTTGTCGACTTAAAGATAAACTTTATATCAAACCTTCGGGTCTTAATTTTGAAGAGATGAAAGTGGATGATTTCGTTGAAGTGGATATTGAAACTGGTGTAATTTCTGAGCGCCAAAAGAGGAAAAAGCCCAGTTCTGAGATTTTGATGCACCGTTATATTTACCAAAAGCGACCAGACGTAATGAGTATATTTCATGCACATCCTCCCATTACCATCGGTCTAGCTGCCTCAGGAACGGAATTTAAACACCTTTATCCAGACAGCGCCGCCTATTTGGGCAAAGAAATCTTGGTTTTGGATTACATTGTACCGACGACATATAAACTCGCTGAATATGTGCGTGATAAAATCGAAAATTATGTCTCTATTGTCTTACAAAACCATGGCGCGATTACTGTTGCAAAGAATCCCAAAACAGCCTACCTTCGTATGGAATTATTGGAAGGATTGGCATATTCCCTTTGGATTGCGCTCAGTTCAAATCCAAATGGCAAAATAAGATATTTAACAGACCAAGAAGTTGATGAAGTGATCAACCTCGACGCTGAAAAATATCGAACAAAACTTTATGACAATGGCTAATTCGAAGCATAGATTTATACTCAATTACAATTATACTAGATATATACCAAATTTTTATTAGATTATATATCGAGGTATGTTTAAATGTCTGAAGAATCAAATCTGTTATCTAAAAAGGATTTAATTATCAATGTGATTATTTCAGTTTCAGTGCTTGTACTAGGGCTTATCTTGTTAGAAATGGGGTTTAATCTCAGTTTTGAATCAGAAAATGAAACCATACGAGCAATTTTTGAGATTATAACATTCTTGGGAGAGGAAGAAACTTTTATTGTTTTCCTCACAATTTCGCTTCTGGCAATAGATATGAGATTTGGAAAACGTTTGATCGTGAGTTTCATGATTAGTATGTTTTTCAATAGTTTTTTAAAAGATGTGATCAAAGATCCGCGTCCCCATGGTTTAGAGGCGGAAATGGGATATGGATTTCCGAGCGGACATACGCAAGGATCAACAGCATTCTGGGGATTTACTCTTTATTATAAGAAGAATGAAGCGGACTCGAAAAAGCAAGCAGGAATTATTTCTGCTATATGTACACTTCTCATCATAGCAGTGTCTATTTCCCGACTTATAATTGGCGTACATGACTTACAAGACGTTGTCGGCGGATTTCTAATTGGTATGTTGATATTAGACTTGTATCTGTTATTAGCACCATCTGTTGAAAAACTGAGTGAAAAATCTCTCGGATTGCGAATTATCCTTGGTTTTATAGCCGCATTTAGTCTCTGGCTCGTTATGGCTTTACTATTTCCTGCTGGTGCAGAAGCTGTAGGTCAAGGTGGTGGAATATTAGTAGCAGCAAGCATTTGTTTTCCATTAGAGACTAAATATATAGCATATAAACCACAAGATTTACCCGCAAAGAAAAAAATATTAGCGGCATTGGTTGGTGTTGTCTTTTCTATGGTCGGATATTTAGGTCTTAGTGAAGTTTTTGACCTTATTCCTGGACCCGCATGGATTCTTCGGTTTGTTAGATATGTTATATTAGGTGTACTGCTGTCGCTCTTTGTACCATGGATATTAAAAAAAATAGTAAAACAATAAATTTTTCTTAGTACTTGAATTAGCATTCAAGATTTTTCTTATTCATCCTATATAAGATAAGGCTTAACATCGAGATTAATATCGGATTATTTATCAAAGTCAACGATATTGTTGAAGAAAGCTGCATATTTGAGAATATATTACATAGGAATAATGTCGAAAAAAGAATTGTGCCTATGATAAAGATATTTTTCTTCCTTTTTAGTTTATTTCTCGGTATTATTTCTGCCCTTTTTCTCTGAGTAATGCCTATTTCCACAAATATCATCAATCCTTTAACCGCCAATAATGATATGGCGTAAATGAGTATCCCCATTACAATATATGAGGGGATGATACCAATAAGCGGAGGTAATCCAAATAATTTACCATTAAAAAGTTCCGTTACATCATACATCCACATACTGCCTCCACAGGTTATCTCCAAGATGCTGAGATAAAGTGGTCTTGTTGGAGGGATAAACATTTCGGTTTGATTAAATAAATAATAACTGACTTTGTCAGACTTTGGTGGAGCCATTACTCGCCCACGATAAAGACTGATTCCGCTTAAATATCCCTCCTCTGTTTTTGGATCTATGTCTTCCTCAAAAACCATAACATGATAATGGTATGTTACCTCAGAAATATACGTATTATTAAAACCCAAATAGATGAGAAATGAGGCGGTGAATATGGAAATTCCATCACAATCATCGTGAAGATATCCTTCTCCATCTTTACTTGCGATAATTTGGTTCATTGACGGGATATGATCCATATATCCACCATAATTGCCGGGATCCAAAGTATAAATAAAGATTTCATTCCGAATGTATTCATCAATGGTCCTGACTTGCGTTTCAAAATTGGTTTCGTCTTTAAAATCATAGCCGTTTTGATCAGAAAACCAAGACTGGAAGGAATTATTGACATTAGGAAGATAAGAATGATTTGGTTCTATTAATTTGGTGCGATTATCCATCCATCGTCTAGATATCTGTTCCGACCAATAAACAGGATTTGGATTTAAGAGAATAAACAAAAAAAGCACAATTATCTGTATTTTTAGAAATCTCATATGAAAGTCTTGTCTTCTCAAGCTTCCAACGGAAAATATGAAAAATACCCAAAATCCGATGATTGTACCTACAATATAGAAGTCAATAAGCAAGAAAATGTTGAGAATTAGCAATAAAATCCACGAGATAATGTAAATTATCTTCTTTGTTTCTTCTTTTGATGTCTTCTTATCTTGTTTAAATGTCATATCATTCGATAAAAACTTATTTTTGATCGCTCTAATAATTTTATATGTTTGAATCTGAAGAAATCTTTGTTAGAAAAGGGTTGGGAGGCGAATCCCATGCTTCAACAATAACTGAAGGCTCTGATGGAACGTTATATGCCACGTGGTATTCTGGTACTGCTGAAAAAGAACCCGATGTAGCCATTTATATGTCAAAGAAACCAAAAATCGGAGGATGGCAAGAGCCCTGGATGATCGAGAAGGAAGGCATAACCTCTGAAAATCCTTTTCTCGAAGATGCAGATGATGAAGAAGAATTAGAGGAAATAAAATCAGAAAAAACAAGCGAAGGCAATCCAGTTATTTTTACAGACTATCAAGAGAAACGTCTATGGCTATTCTGGGAGACCATGAGAGACGCTGGTCGCTCAGGTGGATGGTCAATGTGTGTTTTGAAAGTGAAACATAGTGATGATTGGGGAAAAACTTGGACTGCTCCAAGATTACTCCGCCGCGATATTGGTTGGGGGTTTCGGAATAAACCAATTTGGATGTCTAATGGTGAACTTTTGCTACCAATCTCTGTATTTGGGACTGCATTCTACCGGGCAACCCGAGAAGAATTCTCTAAAGGCGCTGACCTTTGCGAATTTCAAAAGCCGGAAGCTTTTATTTTAGGCCAATATTCCCAACCAAGCGTTGCAGAAGTTGAAAAGGGAAGATTGATGGTTTTCATGCGTACAAATAAGGGGAGTAAAGGATGTGAGAACTTAATTGGCATTTCAGAGTCAACTGATTACGGACATACATGGTCTGATGTTAAACCCACGAAAGACAAAATTCCAAATCCTGACTCAGGACTTGATGTTGTAACTTTAAAAAACGGAAATGTAGTTCTTCTTTGTAATCCATTGAAAGAAGGACGGCAAAAATTAACCGCGTTCTTGTCGGAAGATCATGGGAAGACTTTTCCAATTCAGCGCGATTTAGAAAAAGTAGAATCTGATAAGAATTATCATTATCCTTGTGTTATTCAAACGGCTGATGAGAAGATTCATGTGACATTCACGAACAGACGATTAAATATTAAACATGCATGTTTTGATGAAAATTGGATTCGAGGAGATTAATCCGATTATAATAGATGACAGCTGACGGCTGGCAGAGTTTTATGGAGGATGTTGATCAATGGGGCTCTCTGAAGCTCAAATGAAGAATTATCGAAAATGGTTTAAGGAATATTGCAAGTCATTTACAAAATTAACCAGCCAGCAATCTTTAAAGATTGAGTTAAAAATAAAACATTCCTATAAAGTTGCTGAATGTATAGAAGAAATCGGAGATTCAATAGGATTAAGTGAGCAAGATAAACGAATAGCTGAGTTTATCGCATTATTTCATGACTTGGGACGTTTTGAGCAAGTTCGAAGGTTTGATACATTTTCAGATGCCGAATCTATGGATCATGGGGATTATGCGGTTGAAATATTAAAGGAATTTAAGTTATTAGAACCTTTAAACATAGAAACCCAAACGATAATATACAAAAGCATAAAATACCATAACAAATTCAAGCTTCCCCTCGCTGATCGAAATAAAAATCAATTTTCCGAAAGAGAAATCCTCTTCATTAAATTGATTCGAGATGCCGATAAAATCGATATTTTCCGAGTCATTATGGAGACCTTCTTCGATCATTCCAAGGATGAAGCAAATAAAATCTTGATCAACCTAAG
The DNA here is from genome assembly GCA_014729055.1 of Promethearchaeota archaeon. GTDB lineage: Archaea > Asgardarchaeota > Lokiarchaeia > Sigyniarchaeales > Promethearchaeaceae > WJKO01. The sequence continues at coordinate 5,222 of WJKO01000772.1, forward strand.
GCTTGAAGACGAAATCAGCACTAAGGTGTTTAATGATTTCATAAACGATAAGATAATTTCTAAAAGTGATATAAAATATCTTAATGATTACAAAATTCTTATTCTTTCTTGGATTCATGATCTTAACTTTCCAAGAACCATTCAATTATTCGTAGAAAAAAATTATTTCATGTCAGTAGCGAATACCTTACCAGATTGTGCGGCAAAGACAACTATAATAAAGAAAATAAATGAGACAATAAATATTCATTCGGTGTGAAGCAATTCGAATGAAATTGATTAAATATTCGAATGAAATTGATTAAATATTCGAATGAAAATTGTTTATATATGAATAAAGCAACGAACTCAATCACTACTAAAATTACACAACATAAAGGCTTTTTTATTACGATTTTAGTAGTTTCTATTCTGGATATTCTTGTTATTACCTTCAAGCCAGTTATTCCGGCGGTAGACGTTCTCCAAAATACCTATCCGTTATTAACATTATCGATCCAAGCTGTCATTTTATCATATACAATCGGTATTTATCTATTTTATAGGTGGTTTAAAACGGGAAGATCTAATGTCTCCACGCTTTCATGGAGTCTAGCTTTTCTTATATACGGCATATTGTTTGCTGGACTTGTCTTGCAATCTTTTGGATTTTCTTGGGCAAATATGAATGATCCTACGATTTTCTTCCTTTATCGTCATGTTATGATTATTTGGACTGCGTTAATGTATTACGGCGTTTCCCATATAATCACCAGAGAACAGAAGTGGCATTATTTACCAACGCTATTCATTCTCATCAGCGGCTATATAATATTTACATTTGGGCTATTATATGCAGGTGATATTGAACTCACAATGTATATATTCCTTTATTCTGTTTGGGTTCCAATATGCGTTTTGGTTATCTATCTCTTCTGGTTATATGGTATCAATTCAAATACAACTAGCCCAAAAATTATATCCTTGGGTTTTGTGGTACTTGCAATTACTTATTTATTATGGGCGCCAACGCATACTTCCTTTATGTATTATATCGCATATGCATTCTTTGTGTTATCATTAGTATGTATTCTTATAGGTTTCGTCATATTGCCCTACGAAATTACGATATTAAGGTATCAAGAATAATTTATAAAATTGAATCGAAAAGCATAATAAGACGATTGGTGTTTTATGTTATCTATAAGTAAAAAAAACTAGAAAATCGTTTTAATCGTAGATGTGTAGTGTAAATATGAAAATATTAATTTTAAGTTATTTTGACCAAACGAGGGGGCCTATACCTTTCATTCACACTCCAGAAACGGTTAGTGAAGATATATTATATCAGATCTCGGAATTAATGAATTTTTATCCTCCGACCGATTCCGACGACGGCTTTTTTATTCATTCGATTAAAGGATTCAAAAGTGCTAATCTCTTATTTGAACTTGAAAACGAACAGGTTCGCGGCGGTCGAGAATTGTTTTTGATTTCAATTTTACTCACGGAAGGCGACATTAAAAATGATCTCGCTTTAAACATGTTGAAGAATTTCATTGATTCATTTAGAGGTATAAAAGATATTCATCAAGCATTTCATTATAAAAATGTGAACGCAGAGGACAGAGAAACGAAAAGAAAACAATTAGAGGAATTATTCAATAGTTTCTACCATTCAATTCCGATCGAAGAAGTAATTCAAAATCAACAAGACCTTAAGATCTTTTTCTATGGTCTGTCACAAGCAGGAAAGACAACAATCATCAAAAAACTACAACATGCTCGTGATGTGAGCACAATTCCCACGACAAATGTGGGAATTTCGAGAGTGAATATGAAGAATTTATCAATTTTAACTTATGACGCACCTGGGCAATATAAATTTAGAGATTTATGGATTAATTATCTAGAATCACAAAATGCGTTGGTCTTCGTTTTTGATGTATCTGATAAGGATAGTTATTCCGAATCAGTTGAATTACTACATAAAATCGCCTCTTTAGACAAAATCAAAGAGATCCCGGTTTTAATTTTAATAAACAAAATTGATCTCGGAAAGCCAGATTTAAATGCATTGTTGCCCATCTTAAAGGTTGAAAACCTTAAAGATAGAAAACATATGGTTTTTCTCACAAGTGGATTAACCGGTGAGGGAATTCAGAATGCCTTTAATTGGTTAATGGATGAAATAGGCAAGCCTGAATTAGTCAAACCTGCCGTGAAGGAAGAAATAAAGTTTGACGAATGTATTATTTTTTCCCGATGGGATGATACCTCGGGCTTGGAAATCATATCAGTCCATCCGAATAAAGCTATCTCTGATCCAGAACTTATTGCAATAAGGTGCTTTTCGCTTGCTGAGGTCATTTATGGGGGTAAATCATTTTGTGATCAAGTCTGTTTCAATCTGCCAATGACTCATTTAAATGCCGAGGCGTCGATTTATTTTGATTCTGTTGAAAATAAGCGAATTAGGGGCGGGAAATTGCCGTTATCGTTGGTGTTGCTCTATAAGAATCAAAAGCAGAAACAAAGAATTGACAAAATGAAAAAATTTATCACCAAGAAACTAACTAAAATGAAGAAAAATTACGAGGATAAGGAGAAAGTAACGAAATATTTGGAAGATATTTATGAGAAATCCCTTGGATATGGTATATTATCTTCAAATGATACAATAAAAACACAGAAAAGCGGAATTACAAAAGGATTTGATGATTTTCTCGATAAATTTTAATTTTTTCTCGATCAAGATCTTTTTTTTATTTTTTCTTCTATCCCATATTCTTACAAAATGCGTGGAGATTTTCTGCCATAAGTTCATAATTGTATCCGCCTTCTAAGATTGCGAACCTTCGACCTTCACATAATTTTTCGCTGTATTCTTTCATCCATTGACCCATCTTTATATATCCTTGCTTAGTTAAGACACCACCCCAATCCCCGTCTGCATTATCAAATCCCGCACTTGCACAGATTATGTCCACTGATTCGGCTTTCAAACTATCAAACGTGTTTCTCACTTGTTCTAAGTATGCTTGTTCAGTACTTGCATGTGGATTTAGTATTTTCACTGAATCTTTCTCAC
>WJKO01000773.1 GCA_014729055.1 Promethearchaeota archaeon
ATAAGATTGAAAAAAATCTTGAAGGTAAAGCGCATTTGGACGAATTAGCAAGCAAAAACCAAGATCCATTTAAAATTTTAATATCTACAATATTATCTGCCAGAACAAGAGATCAAAATACGAGAAAGGTAACAAAGAGATTATTTAAAAAATATAAAACGCCTAAAGAGATTGCAGAACTCAAGGAGGAGAAATTACATGATCTCATTTACGAGGTGGGTTTTTACAGAGCTAAATCCAAGCATATTAAAGAAACATCCAGAATTATTCATGAAAAATATAACGACGAAGTACCAAGAGATTTTAAAAAACTATTAGAGCTACCAGGAGTGGGGAGAAAAACTGCAAACTGTACTTTAGCTTATGCTTTCAAAATCCCCGCGATTTGTGTTGATACTCACGTGTATAGAATTTCCAATAGATTAGGTTGGACTAATTCAAAAAATCCGAAGCAAACTGAAAAAAAATTAAAGGAATTGATACCAAAGGACCAATGGATTCGAATTAATCGTATTTTTGTAAAATTTGGTCAACAGATATGTCTTCCGATCAATCCAAAACATGATATTTGTCCCGTTGAAGACATGTGTCCAAAGGATTTTTCAATGGAACAGAAAAACAAAACTCAGTAAATTCTATAATCTTATAATAATAATTTTGAATGTTTGAAATTATAAAATTATTTATCTTTAAGTTCAGAAAAATGAGTATTAGAAGTTACTCTCTTTTAGAGAATACATATCCCGTAAACCATCACCTATTAATAAGAAGGCTAGAATACAAGAAATTATCATTAATACAGGAGAGAATACAGCCCATGGTGCATCTATAACATGTCCAATTGCCATGACGAGATCAGAGCTCCAATCTACCCCGATAGGATTTCCTAATCTAAAGAAGGCTAATACAGATAAATTTAAAATAGTTCTACAGCAGTTAAAACTGACTGCTACAACAGTTTGTTCAATACAATTTGGTAAAATGTGTTTATATATAATTCGAAATTTACTTGCTCCTACAATTTTTGCAGAATCTATATATGGTAATTCTTTCTGTTTTAAAAAACATGATCTAATAATATTTGCAATATAAGGAATACCCATAATTCCAAACACAATAATTATATTGGTGGTCTTATTCCCGTATATAACTAAAAACAAAATTGCGAGTATGATTCCCGGAAATGATAAAATAACATCCATGATTCTCATTAAAATTATGTCAATCCATCCTCCGTAAAAACCAGCTAATGTTCCTACTATAAGACCGAAAAATAAAGCAATCAAATTTGAGGTCCCCACTAGAACTAACGTGGTTCTAGTGCCAAAAATGAGCCTTGATATAACATCTAATCCCCTATAAGATGTACCTAATGGATGATCAAGTGAAGGAGGTGAGAAATGATCTAGAGAATAAACAATCGCTTCTTCGTAAGTTAATAATGAAAGCCAATCTTGAAATATTGCTATATTCAGTAAAATAAAAAGAATGAGAATACCAATGATGAAAGCTGGTGACCTAAAATTGATTTTATTTATTCTCCTATAATGAAAACTTTTAGATCCTTGAATTTTTATTCCGTTTTCGACCATACAAAATCTTTTTTATGTAATAATAAATATATAATTGATATTTTTTTAAAATTAAATATCTTAAGGTTCCATTTTTACTCAAATATATTTCAAATGTCATTTTAAATATATAGGTTTGAAATCATCAATCTAAAATCAAATTAGGTTACTTAAGTGAAATATTTTCCAACAAATATAATTATGCTTAGATGATAAAGTAGGTAATGTATCATAGAATTCATATGTAAATAATAATTATAATAAGATTAATAGTGACGTATTTAATAATCTTAAAATTATTGAAAGATAAGTGAGCTACTATAAATATTTAGTTAAAAAAGTTCTGACAACTTTAGTTTCAGTATTTTTCGTAATAGTCATATCTTTTTTTATTACAAGAGCTTTACCAGGGGATCCCGTATGGCTTCGTTTGCCACCCAAAGCAACATTGCAAGATTATGTTCGAGAACGTAAAAGATTGGGATTAGATAAACCCATCATTTATCAATTTTTTGTTTATATGATAGATTTACTTACTGGAAATTGGGGATACTCTTTAACAATAGCCGAAGATAGCTCAGTTTGGTCGGTTATAAACCTTTATTTACCGAGGACTTTAGAAGTCTTGTTTATCAGTATGTTCATTGCAGTATTCTTGGGTATAAAAATGGGTAAGATATCTGCGAAGAAAGCCAATTCATTTAGAGATATTGTAATAAAATCAATAACATATTTTATTCTTGCTATTCCAGGGTTTATAATAGTTCTATTTTTTATTCAAATTTATTTCCAAATCCCCTTTAAACTTTTCCCATTGTTTGGTTATAAGAATCCGGTTTATCCAGAACCTCCTAGTATTACCAACTTCCGTATTATTGATAGCTTTATTTCAGGTAAATGGTATCTACTCTTTGATTACATGTGGCATTTAGTAATACCAATTTCAGCTATGAGTATTGTGCAAATGGTCATAATCATACGATATACTCGAGCAAGCATTTTAGAAACCTCTGAAATGGATTTTATAAGAGTTTTAAAATCAAAGGGACTTTCAAAACATAAAATTATGAAGAAACACGTTATGAAAAATTCCTTTCCCCCTATAATCACAGCATCTGCTATGAGTTTTCCACTTATTATCGGTGGAACAATTGCAGTGGAAATTTCATATCACTTTGTAGGATTAGGTTTCATGTTTAGAGAAGCAGTAAGAGGGAGCGATTATACAATATTTATTGCAATTATTTTTATTTTTAGCCTTCTTGTGATTTGCTTTAACTTTATAGTAGATTTAATTATTGGGTATTTAGATCCAAGGATTCGATTTGAGTAAGAATCCATTGAATTTCTTCGTCAATTTTATTATTAATCTCAATATTTCAAAAATTACAGAATCATCATAGATTGCTTAGTCTAAGTCTTAATGGTCTCATCTTTAATTTTTTTTATGAAATAACCTTGAAATAGATAAAATGATATAAATAGACTGCTGAAACTAATTAATCGTAATATGTGTGTCGCTCTAGTAGTTTTTCATAAGTTAAAAGATATCCCAACAATATTCCTCCCATTAAACCAAAAAGATGAGCCCATAAATTAATTCCCGGTGAAAATGAACCTACTAGAAAATAAAGGATATATGCTATGGCAAATATTAATAATGGTCGAGCTTGTGTTATGATTACTAGAAAAGCGGCACCAATTAAGCCAAAAATCGCGCCTGATGCTCCCAAGCTAATGC
>WJKO01000774.1 GCA_014729055.1 Promethearchaeota archaeon
AGCTAAAAGAATGTATGTGATATATATGGATAAAGAAGAATTACTATCGATTTTACTTAAAAATTATCTTTCGGTATCAGAGCATTTAAAATCGGTTTTTATTTTTGATAGGGATGGGCTAATGATGAGCTCAGCTACTAAAAGAGAATCTTCTCAAAGTAATGAAGAGATTTTAGGGGCAATTGCGGGAATAACAGACAATGTTTTAAACCGTATAGGAAAAGAATACAATCTTGGCAAATATGTTTCTGGATCCTATGAAACTCCGGATTTTAGATTGATTTTTGCAGAAGCAGGATCAAATTCTATAGTGATATCGGTATCAGATTATGAACTTTCGCTAAACCAAGTTCTACCATATATATTTCTCTTAGCTGAAAAAATCTTGAGAATTATTGAAGATCATCTGTACGATGGATTTAACGTTAGTATTCCAGATTTAGGAAAAGAGGGCCTTTTTGCACCAGCACAAATGAGTAATCTTCTCGGGGAAAATCTTCAAATAGAAGGAAAAGACGGAAACTCTCTTGATTTTAGTTTGATGACTCCTGAATCCAAGACGATGCGATATAAGCTAATTGTATTGGGCGAAGCGGCAGTAGGTAAAACATCGTTAATCGATCGATTTGCGTCTGACAAATTTAATCAAGATTATTTACCTACGCTTGGAATTTCGATAACTGAACAACAATATTTCATTTTAAATTCTCCAGAATCAAAAATAGAATTTATGATTTGGGATTTAGCTGGGCAGAAGTTTTTCAAACGTGCTCGAAAAGCATATATAACTGGAGCCAGCGTAGCATTTATTGTGTATGATGTAACAAGTCAAGCATCTTTTGAAAAAATACCAGATTGGTTTGCTGATATAGACGAAGAATTACCTAATATTCCAAGGATCGTCGTTGCAAACAAGATAGATTTGAAAGACGAACGAGTTGTTACATCCGAACAAGGTCGAGAATTGGCAAATAAAAATAAGTGTTCTTATATTGAAACATCGGCGAAGACAGGTGAAAATGTACAGGAAGCATTTAAATTATTAGGCATTGGATTATTCTTCAAAAAAGTGAAAGAAATATAGTGAATTAAAAAATTTAGATGAAAATTATCTAAATTAAACAGGATTTAGATGAAAATCTAATCCTTCTTGTTTTCGATAGAATATCTTTAAGAATTCTACCGTGAAGAACACAGGTGTAGCGAATACAAAGGCTAATAACCATTGCAATCCGTCTTGAGGTAATAAATAGAAAATACCTGCCGCTGGAGGAAGGTAAAAGATGAATATCGTGAGTGCAAATGAAATTAAGACAGAGTAAAACAATGACATATTCGTAAATATACCAAGTTCTATTAGTGATGCATATTCACTCCGCGAGTTATAAGCATTGATTAATTCACCAATTACCAAACAGTTAAAGAGAACAGAACGTGCCCTCCAGTGATTGTACCATAGTAACTTGAACGCATCAGGATCTGGATGTTCTAAATATTCGGGGTTCGAGTTTAACCATCCATCAAACCAATTTGGAAAATTCGCCTCTGATAGTGTTTTCGCCGCAAGGGGACCTTGATCATAAAGCCAGAACAATATTAGGATAAACAATGTTATTATAGCACCTCGAATTACCATAGTGGATGCAAAACGTTTCGTTATAATTGGTTCTTCAGAATCTCTCGGTTTTCGTTTCATTAGAGTTGGATCATATGGATCAACACTTAAAGCAACACCAGGTAAACCGTCTGTTACCAAATTAATCCACAAAATTTGAGTGGCGACTAAAGGCGTTTCAAAATTAATGATAATTGCAACAAACATAATAAGAATCTCTGCTATATTTGATGAGAGTAAATACATTATGAATTTTTTAATATTGTCATAGATGCCTCTCCCTTCTTCTACTGCTGTAACAATTGTATTGAATTGATCATCTGCTAATATCATATCGGCTGCTTCTTTCGATACGTCAGTTCCAGTAATACCCATAGCTACTCCTACGTCGGCCATCTTTAAAGCGGGTGCATCATTAACACCATCTCCAGTCATTGCTGTAATATGTTTTTCTTCTTGTAATGCATTTACAATTTTTTGTTTATGTTCTGGTGATACTCTTGCAAAAACATTACATTCTTCGATTTCTTCGGGGGTTAAGTTATCAACATCTTTTCCTTCATAAGCTTTTCCATCTTCGGTTGTTATGCCCAATTCAGTAGCGATAGCTTTGGCAGTAATTAAGTTGTCTCCAGTAATCATCTTAACTGTGATTCCCGCAAGATTACACAAAGCGATTGATGGTTTAGTTTCTTCTCTTGGCGGATCTATCATTGTCTGCAGACCAACAAAAACCAATTCTCTTTCTAATTCTTCAACAGTATATTCTTTACCTTCTTCATAGGAAGATAATTCTTTATATGCAAATCCTAAACCTCTAAGGGCATTTGAGGCCATTTCATTATATGCATTCATGATTTTGTTCTTATCATCTTGGGTCAAATCTCTAACTTGTCCATCTATCATAATTTTAGGACAATCATCTAGGATGATTTCAGCTGCGCCTTTAATATATGAATAATATTTGCCATTGTGTTTACATATAACAGACATTTTTTTCCGAACGGAATCAAAGGGTAATTCATATACTCTCGGATATTCTTCCTCTAATCTTTCTACTGTTAATCCAGCTTTTAAGGCCGAGACAATCAAGCATCCTTCAGTTGGATCTCCAAATATAATATAACCTTTTTTCTTATCTTCTGCTAATTTTGCATTATTGCATAATAGACCAATTCTAAGAATTTCCATGGCCGTTGGCACTTGATTAATATCTAAAGTTTGATCATTTTGAGCAAACTCACCAGTTGGTTCATATCCTGTTCCAGACACATTGTAGGTTTCATGGTCAACATATAGCTTTTTAACTGTCATTTCATTCTTTGTTAAGGTCCCCGTTTTATCTGTGCAGATAACATCTGTACAACCTAAAGTTTCGACAGAGGGTAATTTCTTGATTATCGCATTTTTCTTTGTCATACGAGTAACGCCGATTGCCAGACAAGTAGTCACAACAGCAGGCAGACCTTCTGGAATTGCAGCAACGGCTAGTGAAATTGCGACAATAAACATCTCCAAGGGATTTTCTCCTCTTCCGAGTTCTGCTATAAAAACAATAACACAAACCAGTAAAATAAGATACCCTAACCATTTTCCGAATTGCCCGATCTTTTCTTGAAGTGGTGTTTGTTTTTCTTCGACATCAGATATGAGTTGAGCGATCTTGCCAAACTCCGTATCCATTCCAGTTCTGGTTACAACAGCTTTTCCACGACCGTATGTTGTGAGACACCCCATGAAACACATATTATCGCGTTCAGCAAGCGGTGTTTCTTCATCCTCGATAGTCTTTGTATTTTTATTAACCGCAACAGATTCACCAGTAAGAGATGCTTCATCAATCTTGAGATTTACCGCTTCAATTAATCGACCATCAGCAGGAACATTATCACCCTCATTTAATTCTATTATATCACCAGGTACAATCTCCCTCGAAAATAATTGCACTTCTTTGCCATCCCTATAAACTTCAGCTTTGGGCGCTGCAGCTTCTCTTAGTTTCGCTATTGCATCACTTGCTTTACCTTCTTGTTTAAATCCAATAATGGCATTGGCAAGTACAATCAAAGTAATTACGATTGCATCAGTTGGGTCTGGATGCTCTTCGATAAATTCAACCACCAGACTTATTACGGCTGCAATTATAAGAATTATGACTAAGGGGTCGTTAAACTGTTCTAAAAATAATTTCCACCGAGGTTTCGGAGGCTTTGATGCAAGTTCATTTGGACCGTATTTCTCAAATCGTCTATCCGCTTCATCGCTTGTTAGACCCTTTCTATCAGTTTCGAGTTTATCAAGAGCTTCATCAATACTTTTTGTAAAATATTTTTCCTCTTCTTTCTTCTGGGATTCTTCATTCGATTCCTCACTTATCATAATAATTCTTCCGTTGTTTTTATTTTAATATATTTAGATTAACATTTGGTGAAATTTATTTGGTATTTTTATGTTTTTTATGTTAAAGTTTTTTATAATCATTTGAAATGATATATTCTTTCTCAACAAACAGCATTAATAATTGTCTATATAATTGATATTTATAAAAATAGAAATTCTTATGAAATTTAAATTCTTATGAAATTTTATGAAAAG
>WJKO01000775.1 GCA_014729055.1 Promethearchaeota archaeon
AAGGATTAATAGATGAAGAAACGGCGGTATTGAGAGTTTCACCATCAAAAATTAATGAATTATTACATAGAAGAGTATCTCCAAAAGAAGACAAGGAACCTATAACGAAAGGATACAATGCATCCCCTGGAGCGGTAACTGGTAAAGCGATATTTGATATCGATAAAGCCATTTCTATGAGAAAAGCAGGCGAAAAAATAATTTTAGTCAGGAAAGAAACGAAACCAGAGGATTTCCCTGGAATGGTTGCTTCTGTGGGAATTCTAACGTCACGCGGTGGTAAAACATGCCACGCTGCGGTTGTAGCCCGAGGTATTGGATTACCAGCAGTTGTAGGTGCAGGTCAACTGGAAATAAATGAAAAAGATGGAAAAGCTCGTTATGAGGGAGAAATTGTATTTGAAGAGGGAGATTTAATTTCACTCGATGGAATAAGCGGCCGAATCTATAAAGGTAAAGTTAAAACAATAGATCCCGAAATCAGCGGAGATTTCGCTAAATACTTGACATTATGCGATAATTACAGAACTTTAGGTGTCCGAACAAACGCTGATACGCCCCAGATGGCCAAGGATGCTATATCAAACGGAGCAGAGGGAATTGGATTGACCAGAACTGAGAGAATGTTTAATGCTAAAGATAGATTACCTAAAGTCCAAAAAATGATACTTGCAGAAAACATCGAGCAAAGAGAAAGAGCATTAGATGAATTAAAACCCTTACAGAAGGGAGACTTCAAAGAGATCTTTAAGGTTATGGATAAAAAACCCGTAACAGTGAGATTACTCGATCCTCCATTACATGAATTCCTGCCAGATTACAAGAAGATGCTTGTTGAACAAACCGAATTAAGAGTCAAGGGAATAGATAATAAGAGAAAAAAAGAGTTAGATGTCTTGATTAAGAAATATGAAGAATTAAAAGAAGATAACGCTATGTTGGGGCATCGAGGTGTGCGATTAGGGAATACAAATCCTGAAATATACAAAATGCAAGTTGCCTCTTTAATGGAAGCGTTAATGGAATCTGAGAAAGAGGGTATTGATGTTCACCTTGAAATAATGTTGCCGTTACTCTCACACGTAAATGAATTTACGAGGTTAAAGTCGATTTTGCAACCTCATGCAGAAAGGATACTTAATGAACATAAACCCGCAAATCCGATAAAATGGGGTACAATGATTGAGATCCCGCGAGCAGCCTTAACTGCTGGAGATATTGCGAAACATGCAGACTTCTTTTCCTTTGGAACTAATGATTTAACCCAGATGACTTTTGGTTTCAGCAGAGATGACGTAGAAGGTAAATTCTTAGATCAATACTTAGAGGGAATTGATCCACCTGTTATAAAGAGTAATCCATTTGAACATTTAGACAGAGAGGGTGTCGGAAGATTAATGAAGATATGTATTGACGAGGGACGTGAAGCTTATGCCGAACGTCAAAAAGATGAAGTAGATGAAAAATCTAAAAGACTTAAGATTGGGATCTGTGGAGAAACTGGTGGGGATCCTGAGAGTATATACTTCCTTCAGAAAATCGATTTGGATTATGTAAGTTGCTCACCATTTAGAGTGCCAGTGGCCCGAGTTGCCGCAGCACATGCTGCAATCTTAAAAAAAAGAAATGAACTCTAAAATTTGATCGGCTCTAATGAAGAATATCTCATTTTTTTAACTTTTCAATTTTCTTAAATTAAAGAAGATCTTATATATTTCTTCGCTTTTAATTAATTTTATGAGTCAAGACAATTCTAATAAGAAGAAAGAATCGGATTTAGAGGAGGAACTTCTGTATGAATTAGATTTTGCATGGAATTTATATTCCAATTCTCAAAAGCTCGAATCGAAAGAATTAGCAGAGAAATATATTGAATTTTTAACAAAAGCTAGAACTGAAAGAGAACGTACGGCATATATTAAAGAAAAAGCATTACAACGAGGCTTCAGAGAAGTTGAAATAGGGAATTCAGACGCCGAGGGAGCCCATAAACTGAAGCCTGGTGATAGGATATTTTATACAAATAGAAAAAAGAATATTTCACTTGTTATAGTAGGATCCCATCCATTATCTCATGGATTAAATATTATTGGCGCACATCTTGATACACCACGTGTTGATCTAAAAATTAGACCATTATATGAGGATAAAGAGTCTGGTTTTGCTTTATTTAAAACGCATTATTATGGTGGTGTAAAAAAATACCAGTGGGCGTCAATTCCACTAATCTTAACAGGTGTAGTTGTGAAGAAAAATGGAACAGTCATAGATGTCGATATAGGAACAAATGACAACGATCCTGTATTTATCATTCCTGATCTGTTACCTCATCTACAACAAAAAGTTCAACAAGACCGTAAAACTACCGATGTAATCAAAGGTGAGGAAATGAATGTGTTGGTGGGTGCAATCCCTCATGAAAACAAAAATATAAAACAAAAATTCAAAGTAAAGATCTTGCAGATACTTCATGAAAAATACGATATTAAGGAAGAAGATTTTCTTTCAGCTGAACTAAGCCTTGTACCTGCATTCAAGCCTCGATTCGTCGGCATAGATAAGAGTATGATTGGAGCGTCAGGTCAAGATGATGGTATATGTTCTTTTTTAGCCATGCAATCCATCTTAGATATCAAGGAGATACCAGAAAAAACAATAATTGCTGCATTATTTGATAAAGAAGAAATCGGTAGTAGTGGAAGTACAGGAGCAAAATCGTCTTGGTTACGCTTTCTAATTGAAGACTTGCTGCTGAAAAAAGAAAATCATGTGAAATCCTCCAAATTGAATATATCATTAACAAAGACAAAGATCATCTCAGCGGATGTCGGTCCCGTTCTACATCCAACATTCAAACAAGTGCAAGATCCTCGAACTGCAGCAATATTAGGGAAGGGATTGCGTATTATGAAATACACGGGACGAGCGGGAAAGGTCAATTCCAGCGATGCAACCGCAGAATTTATCGCAGAACTTAGACATATATTTGACGAAAATGAAGTTCCTTTTCAATTGGGAGCTTTTAGCGCCGTTGATGCTGGCGGAGGTGGAACGATTGCTATGTATTTCGCTGAACAATTTAATGCAGATGTAGTTGATGCTGGTCCAGCAGTATTGAATATTCACAGCCCTTATGAAATAAGTCATATCGCAGATATATATGCCTCCTATCTTGGATATCGTACATTTTTTAAACATATATGAAGATGAAAAATTTTTTTCTCGAAATAATAAAATTTTTTTTCTCTAAATACCCAAACTACTTGAATTTATTCTAAATTGAATTTTGGTGTTTATTCAATTTAAGACGGGATTTAAGG
>WJKO01000776.1 GCA_014729055.1 Promethearchaeota archaeon
CACAAATATATCGACCTAAACAGAAGATTTCGTTTCTGAAATTTAAAATAGGATTAAAGCTATCTAATTATAATGGAAAGTGTTCTTGGTGTGTTTTATGGCGATTGATTTTAGTACATGGGATTTTAGTTGGATTTACTGGTCTGGATTTGAAATTATTGCAATCATTTATTTTATTGCTTTTGGAAGTATTAACCTCTATTATGCATTTAAATCGAAGAATAATCCTCAAAAGAAAGATGTACCCAAGTTTTTCGTGAATGAAGTTGCAACGGCAGTATTGTGGTTTTTCATTGCTGCAATTTATCCCTTCATATGGGATACCGTTACGAGCAATCCGTGGGTGAAAGCCCAATTATATTTTCATATGTGGGATACTTTTACAATTCAACTTATAGGATGGCCTATACATCTCTATTTTGCACATAGAAATAATCTTAGAAAAAATCGAGAGATCTCCTATGAAGATTGGAAGGTAATTCAAATTGAAAAATATAATTCAATGGATCCGACCAGTCTGAAATCTGATATTAAGAGAAAATTACAACATTTATTGCCTGGTTTAGTGGTGGTAGGTTTTTATTATCTTGCATTAACATTTGAAGATATTCTTTTAGAGATTAATTGGAATGTTATGACCGGGACGATGTATTTCACTGCAGCTGTTGGCATTACTTTTGCGTTATTAATGAATATTTTCGATCTGGTTCGTCTCATGAAATGGGATTTACTTGGGAAGTTTGCACGTTCATGGGCAAACGGGGCATTACATCCCGATGAATTATTAACAGTCACAACAGCCGCTCCAATGGTTTTAGCTTTTGTTCCGTTTTTTATTTTGCCTCAAAAACAATTCTTGTTTGCGGTTTGCTTAATTTCTGGTATCTCTGACGCGTTAGCATGTATTGTAGGTAAAAAATGGGGTAAAAAAAGGAGTGAAACTAGTCAGAAAACCAGAGAAGGTTATATTGCTGGTATGGTTTCTGCCTATTTACTAGCAATGTTAGTAAATGTTATCTATCCATTTTCTGAAGTTGGTTGGGGGATTGTTAATATCATGGCAATTGTTGCAGCTATTGGCTTCTTCTGCGTAGATTATTTCGCAAAATACCTCTCGGATAATATTTTAAATTCATTAGCTTGCGGGTTTGGAATGTATATCGTTTATTTAATTGCTGTAAGTGTGTAATTATCTGTATCTGTGTAATTATCTATATTTTATTTCGATTTCCACATGTTTTTTTATATTTCTCTCTCTTTTGATTATGAAGCTCGTTTATTTGAATTTTCTTCTTTCTCCACCATTCTCCATGAAGCGGATACCATTTATAGATTAAAGTGGTAATTGCTGTAAAGAATGCAGGTATCAATGTAAATGCTATTATAATTCCGAGTTTTGCAAAAGCGGTTTGTTGTCCAGAAATAGGGTTCTCTTTATAACCAAATACATCAATTAATGATAGAAATGCCCAGTTAGCAAGACTTATTGCCGGTTTGGTGACTATCGCATTAAATCCGGCATATGCCCCTTCGCGTCTTTCTCCAGTTAATAATTCATCATAATCAATTACATCCCCAGTAACTGCTGGTAATATTATCATCGCCCCAGCAGCGCCCATGGTTAGGAAGAAAAACCCGATACTAGCAGGATAAGCATTTTCAATTGACTTCATGCCCGTTAAAGCGAATATCGCAAAACCGACTGCACAACTACCGAATGAAAGTAATGATATCTTTTTTACACCTAAAGTTTTTATTTTAAAAATTGCAATCCCCGCTCCTACTAAGAGCCCTGCCAACATGATAAGTAGTGAAATACCCAAATCATACCGCACTTGTTCACCAGTTATTAATGCCATTAGATCCACTTCTAAAACATCACTGAGATAATAGAAGATCCCTGTAGTAATTGTCTGAGTTACGAGCGTTAATGAGAAAGAACTTAATTCAAATATTAAAAACGGCTTGTTTTTCAGAGTCTTCTTAATCCCTTCCCAGAACGGCTCTGAATCTTGGGTCTGTGCAAATTCGTTTTCTTTTAAGAAGAAAGAAGTTATAAAAATTAAAGCACTGGATATAATTGCAATAATTATCATAACAGGCTTGAACATCGGATTAATTTCACTTGTTCCTTCAACTAATAAAACTAAAGGAACTGCCATTTGTATTCCGATTGCAGCAATCCATAATATGGTGTTTACAACCCCCAATCTTGCCCTCTCTTCTGGATCTGTGGTCATTTCATTAGGTAAACAATAATAACACGTGCCAACAATACTGAACATCGTATCGAATAAGAATAACACGATTAGAAAATTGCCCATTAATGCCCAATCATTATTGAGAGGAACGATGGGATACCAACAAAAAATGAAGCTAATTCCATAAAAAATAGCACCATAACGAATGTAGGGGATCCTTCGACCTAATTTATGGCGTGTATTGTCCGTTATATGTCCAAAGATAGGATCGTTAATTGTATTCCAAACCATGAATAAAATCCACCCCCACCCGATGAGTTTAGAGTCTGCTAAGAGTTTATCGGTATAATAAAAGGAAATACTAGCATAGACAATACCGCTCATCAAAGCACTCCCCATATTGCCGAGAGAAAATGAAAACATTGACTTAAATGATAATTTTTCTCCCAAGCATTCTTCTTTTGTTTGTCGTTCGGAATCGCTCATTCTATTCATTAATTCTGTTTTTCCATCTTAAAAAAACTACTAAAAATACTAATTTTAGTAGAAATACATCACAAAAAATTTCTGTTGTCTATAGTATGCAATCGTTAATTTTTTCGGACACACACGGACGTCAGAAATTGAGGGAATACGCATTTGGGCCACTTCATGGGACTATTGGCTCAACTGTCAATCACCAAATGCGTTGAAAGGAGGCGATCGGTTGGATATGTGGGATGAGATTCCAGAAGATATTGATATCTTGTTAACTCATTTTCCACCATTTGGTTTTGGAGATCAGAAACCATCTGGAAGGCGAGTGGGATTAAAATATTTATCAAACGCGCTAAAGCGAATACAACCTAAATATCATATGATTAATTTTTATTATCACTATCATATTTTCCCCAAGGATTTAAGACTCGTGGTGGACGTTTCGGCTCACCCGTACAATCATGTGCCTCGGGCAATCTATGTTTAGAACATAGAGTCTTTCCGCAGTAATTACAAGTGAAGGGCAATCCATTGATCATTTCATTGCAAAAATCGCATTTTAAAACAGAATTATTTTTTTTATCTTTCATTCAAAGCCCTCACATTATATCATTAATTTTTTTTTGTTTTAAAATTCACTAGTTAGTAATCGATGGTTGATTCTAAGCACTAATTACTCATAAATTCTTATAAAAGCACTTAAAAACTTGAAATATAGTTGTTATATAGAGTATGTCAAAATTTGATATAGATAATTGGCAAGAAATAAATAAAGATAAGGAAATAAAACCCGAAGATCTGAATAAGATTATTAAACCGGGTTATAGAATTGCAGTCGGGAGTGCGTGTTCAGAACCTTTACTCTTGACAAATAAATTACTGCAAGAGAAAGAATGGAATCTACCAGATGTGCAGATTTGCCACTTTTTTACACTTTCTAATCATAAATTCTATTCCGAGACAACACCTACACGTTTCAGACACAATACCTTATCAATTATAGGATCTGAACAAATGCGGGTTGCAATAAATCAAGGAAAAAGCGATTTTACCCCGATAAACACGTCAGAAATTCCGCGAATGCTTAAGGGAAAACGCTATAAAATTGATGTGGCATTAATTCAAGTATCACCGCCTGATAAAAATGGTTATTGCAGTTTAGGTATTAACGTCGGAATTAATCGAACAATGACAGATTCGGCAAGAATCATCGTGGCACATATTAATCCAAACATGCCGCGTACAATGGGTAATTCTTTCATTCTATTCAAAGACATAGACTATTATGTGTATGAAAAAGCACCGCTAATGCAAGTTAGATTTGACAATACGGATGAGATCATTAATCGTATTGCAAAATACGTAGCCCGCCTTATTGAAAATGGGTCTACCCTAAATATTGGATTAGGAAAAATTGCATATGCGTTACCATTTGCTTTATTAAAAGCTGGCACCAAAAATCTTGCAATTTATAGTGAGGTTTTATACGATTCTGTTATGGATTTAGTTGAGAACGGAAACATAAATTGTTCAAAAAATTACTATCCACATTGCATGACAAGTTTTATATTAGGATCCAAAGAATTCTATGAGTTTGTTGATGATAATCCATTTATTGAGTTCCATTCAACGGAATTTTTACTAAATATCGAGAACATTGTTAAGAATAATAAATTATGTTCAGTCTATAGTGCAATGTCCGTAGATTTATTTGGTCAAACTTCAAATCACTTGAAACATGTTTTATATAGCGGAGTTGGGGGTCAAGCAGATTTTACTTATGGGGCATCCAAAATTGAAAGGGGAAAAAGCATTATTGCAATACGGAGTATCACCAAGGGGGGATATTCGCGTATATTACCCGTATTACCATCTGGATTAGTTGCATTACGTAGTATAGATGTACATTATGTCGTAACCGAATGGGGAATAGCTCAATTACACGGAAAAACCGTGCGAGAACGAGTCTTACAAATGATTGGAGTTGCTCATCCGCAGTTTCGACAAGATTTGTTGAATAAAGCTAAAAAAATGCACTTAGTTTACGAAGACCAAGAGATTCCTACTACGCAAGATGGTGTCGTGGTTATTTGTCCTGATATTGAATGGGATTTCCGAACGAAATCAAAAGGCGTCATTCATTTTGCCCCAGTTAAACCAACGGATGAAAGAATGATACAAGATTTGTACTATAGTCTCTCTGAAAGTGATAGAGTGATGCGCTTCTTTTCCCCTCAAAAAATATTCTCACATAAGGAGACACAATCAAGGATAATGTGTGATTATAATACAAATATGGTTATTGTCGGTATTGTCGGTAATAAAGAAGAAGATCAGCGTATTGTTGCGGCAGGAGCATATTATTTGGTTCCAAACACGAATTTAGTAGAATTTTCTGTTACAATACATGAAGATTATAGAAAACAAGGACTTGGACGACATATCCTAAATAAAATAATAGAAATTGCTCAAGAAAAAGGATACGAGGGGATTGTGGGCGATGTTTATGTTGATAACATAGCCATGTTGCAGATATTAAATACGTTACCCTACGATGTTGTATTTACAAGTGATGAGGACGATTCTGAATCTTTACAATTTCAGTTTCTCTTTAAGTCAAAGAAGAATAAAGAAAGAATTTTTAACGATATAGATATAGATCTATAAATCAAAGCTTGTAACTTTCGGACGTGGTTTACGTTTCGGATAAATAACTCCGGGAACGGGCGGCATTGGGTTGTAGATTTCATCAATCTCTACAATTCCAACTGTAATTCCCCGACTCTTTTTATACTCTACTAGTCGACCATTTATGAGATGGCTTATAGCTTCAAAATTATGAACAGAAACTGCAATATGAGAATTTAGTGGGATCTCATTCAGTTCATCTTTAAATTGAGATTTTGGAAAGATTAGTGTGCTTTTGTTTGCCGCTCTTAGTTGTAAACATGGAATTATAAGAGGATACCCATCACTAGGATCCAAATAACAGATAAACTTAAAACTTAATGCTGAATTGATTAAATTATACGCCCAATTCGACAATTTATCCTCTGAATCTTCATCGTTGATACCCCCCTTGGCAATTGTGCCCGCAAGGATACCTTTCCCCATTCCTAATAAACTAATTTTCCGAAAAGGGCTAACAGCTACAATATCATTTATATATGCTCTCCAGCAGTTAAGATATGTGTTATACCTCAATAATGGAATTTTTGAAAAAGTCTCTATATTTTCCCCTTCGTCTTCTATTCGTTTTAGATTAATTTTTCCATGTATAAACTTAATCGGGATAGAAATACTGCTATTCATTATGTAAAAACCTTGTTTTGAATTCTCCCTTACATATTTCTTTGATCGCCCTTGAGAAAATTGCCCCCAAATAAATTCTCCGTTTCTTTTTGCACCCATACACGAGATCATCGTAATATGCGGCCAACCTCTTTCGTCAATTGTTGACAAGAGTTTTAGCATAATGTCTTTTTGGGTGAATCTGAGTTCATCATCGGTTAAAGTTTTTTTCCACATCATATGTCATGTGACTCCCGTGCTATTATTTCATCTTGTAATTCCTTCCCTATTGACGTAAAATATGCATTATAACCAGTAACCCGTACTAATAGGTTTTTATAATTTTTAGGATGTTTTTGTGCATCTTTAAGCATTTCTGAGTCCATAAGATTGATTTGCAAAGCAGTACCCCCGTTTTCAATGTATCCTCTTAAATATGCTTTAAATTTTTCAATATGTTCAGGATCTCTGAGGATGCTTGGATTAAACGTGAGAGTATGGCTTGCTCCGTTAGGTAAATAGTTAATATGTTCTCCCTTATCGTTTTTTCCTCCAAGAGACGTGCCCACACTGTTCGTTACAGATGTTGGACCTTTCACGTCTGCACCATTTGTCGGGCAGATAGCGTTTGACAAGAATGTTCCAGCATGTCTTCCATTTGGCGTAGCTGGGGTATATGCTGCATCTTCCCCAGCCCAATAATTCCACGAAAGCATACCTCCGCGGAATCGAAAATCCGTTGGTGTTTTATGTTGCAACGCTTCTTGAGACCACGCTTTCATTACGTTTTGAGCAACGCGATCCGCTTCCGTCTCATCATTCCCAAACTTGGGTGCGCGGTTCTCGAAAATAGATCGCATTATTTCATACTCTTTCTTACCGGTATAATCGTTGATTAAAGCTTCCTTGACTTCAGCTAGGGTGTATTTCTTTTCGTCGTAAACAAATTTCTTAATTGCTAATAGAGAATCTACAGTAGTTGCATATCCTACACCTTGAATGGTGATGAATCTATATTTCGGACCTCCGTTTCTAATATCGAGTCCTCTTTCTACACATCCTTCTACAATCGTTGATAGATAAGGAGTTGGTAGAAATTCACTTCGAGTTTTCTCTGTTAAGTTATAAACATTACAAGTGTGTTTTATAAGGAATTTAGCTTGTTCGACCCATGCTTGCCAAAAATCTTCCCATGTATTTAATTCTTCAATATTGCCCGTTTTTGGCCCCCATTGTTTTCCCTTTTCTCCATATTTTGGTCCTACTTGGTTAGGTAAGATTACTACTCGTTTTTCGTATGGCATATTTTTTCCGTTATTAAGAGTCAATTCGATTGTTGATGCAAGGTTAGGATTACAATTAACGGTGCCGGAACGATCACATCCTTGAAGCGTATTTTCTAAACAACCAACACATCCATAATCCCACACTTTATCCTCAGGTAATCCTTCGAGAATCAAGCCAGCCATACTGCGTTCATCAAAGTTTAATATAAAAGGAGCTCCCTGAGCTCGGGTTATCATCTCTACAATTATCTGAAGCAATTTATCGGGACTATTCCTGTGGAGTCTAATATTAGGTTTCGGCTCGAGAATGGGGGACCATTCATCAATAACTTCAAGTGTTGTATATGTAAGCTCATTGGTCAAGTCTTCTCCATTTTGATCACATCCAGATAATGTAATTAATTGACCATAGGCAGAAGTTATCCCATGATTCCTTCCCAAACACATCTGAGCATCATAAACAGTATTACAATGAAACCAAAAACAACCCAATATATCCTTGGCAAAATCTTTTGAGATCGTTTTTTCATCAATAACGTCTTTTTTATAGTATGGCCATAGTATTTGATCAAACCTTCCAAAGCTAACTCCCGGACCTGGATATGATTCTTCAGCCATGATTAACATATGTGTTAGCCATATAGCTTGAATCGCTTGCCAAAATGTCTGTGCTGGATTCCATGGTACAACTTCTAAGTTTTTAATTATTATATCTAATTCATGTCTTCTGTTTTCGTCCTTTGTATTATCTCTTAGTGCAATACATTCTTCTCTATATTTTGCCGCCAGTCGTCTTGGAATTTGCGCACCTATCATCATTGCTCTTAATTCATTTCCTTTTGGGCTCGTTTTATCGCTTGGAGAAAGGCTATCGTATTTCTGTTTAATTTTATTGTAAATAAACTTAAATCCTTTTTCTAATACGGTTTTATGGTCGGGAATTAAATGTCCAGCAGTGGCTCCAACATTCCCAAATCCGTATCTATGATACTTATAAACCTCTTTTCGATTTTTTATATCTTGTTTAAAAAGTTCTTTTTCTTCTTCTTCCGTCAAACATTTACTCCATTGAACATTAAATCGACCACCTGCAATCAAATCCAAATTCCCTATGATTTCTTGAGGAATATGGTTTAGCATCATTTTATTAAAGAATATCATTCTTCTTTCTGGTAATGATTTATCCCAAAAATCTTCTGGTAAATCAATGGGAATACCCATGAGTTTTGCTGATGAGGGAAACACACCATCATCTGCTTCTCCTATAAATTGATACATTTCGGGTACAATATAATAATCTCCGCCCCACCAGAGCCTATCCCAATCTGTTCCCGTAGTAAAAAACATATAATCATTATTCCATTTTCTATCTAAACCCTTGAAGTAGTAATCTCTTAGGGATTTACTACGAGGAGATAAATCATGGGGTTTGGCGATTTGAAACTTATATTGTTTCAAATTTTGTTTATGCTTCGGTTTTGAATTACTCATCGTTTTTTGCTCCAAAACTTGTGTTTTAAGATCTTCTCCATATAGAAGAAGATAAGAGGCAATTATAAAAATATCTCTCATAAATAATTAAATCTATTCACTTTTTGCTATTAAAAAAAAAGATAAAATAACGGGAGAAAAAAACAAAAATTCAATCTTTAAACTTGCCGCCATTTTTTATAAAATAAGGTCTCAAGAAGTTTTCAACTAAGTTGTTCATTCTCTCCTTGTATTCTGACGAATCTTCATCTGGCAAACCGCCTTGCAACCAAATTTCAAGTTTACGTTTCTCAAGCTTTTCCTTCGTTCCTTTACGTATTGTAAAATCTTTTTTAAATTTAATGTATGTCAATGATTTTTTAACTTTAATAGAGATATCATAGTAATTTTCGACCGGAAAGATTATGCCGTATTTTAAATATTTCAGATTTTGTTGATTGAGTTCTAACTGTCGATTTAATGCAAGCTGGGCTAAAAAACCCGAAGATCCGCGCTGCATTAACGCCCCACTAAATAATATCCCATTCGGTAGGAAGTATAATCTGCCTTGATATGATATCTTATTCTGCCAAATTATACCACCGATTTTATGTAAAACATCATCTGGATTAAGTTCAAGATAATTCGTGAGTACATATTGTTCTAATTGTAGTATTTCTTGCATGGAAAATTCTCTCATTAAATCCATCCAAAATCTATTGGATACATTATTCTGAATTTGATCTGCTTCATCTCTCATAATCGCTCCATAAATATCAACAATCATTTGTTTATCTTCTGGGTCAGTAGATTTCTTTAGAGCTTTAACTAGTGTTTTCATTAGTTTATTATATTTTTGCTTCTGACGATATTCTTCTATTTTTGCTTCATATTTCGAATCCATTTTTTTAAGCACCAGTACTAATTTGTCTGACCACTATATTTAAATTTTCTAAAAATCCAGAAAAAGAAATGAATAAAAGAGAAAATTAGAAACAAAAAGAGACTAAAAAAGAAATACTTAATCAGATAAGACCCGTCGTATCATACGCTTTATTGCACCAGACATTAAAAGAAGCATAACATTCCTAGTTCCACCTATTACTTCTTGCACCTTTGAAACTTCTAACGTTCGATCCACTTTTAGATTGTCTGTTAGAGCTAAACCGCCCATCGCATTTTGCACTTCGTAAGAGATTTCATGGGATAGTTTTGCGATTAAATATTTCGCTTGAGCTGCTTGAGTTGCCGCAGTTTTTTCATCCGCTTTACTTGGATTATCGTTTTTCATAATGCTTTTGTCATAAAATCCTGCTAAATCTAATGCAAGACAAGAAGCTGCCATAAGACGCCCATATAAATCTGCATTAACAAATCCAACGCCTTGGTACTTATAGATGGGTTTGCCGAATTGTATCCTCTGTGCGCAGTATAACATTGAACGAATTAAATTCCCCCAACATATTCCAAGACCGCTACCGGTGATAGAAATACGTTCTGGATTGAGACCTTCAAACAAAATCTTATATCCTTTACCATTATCTCCTAAAATATATTCTGGTGGTACAGTTAGATTATTGAAAAAAGTATGTGCTATGTGAACTCTTGGAACGCTCCAAATCCCCAATCTGTTGGTAGTAATACCCATATCTCTTGTAATCAAACATTGAAC
>WJKO01000777.1 GCA_014729055.1 Promethearchaeota archaeon
CAGTCATACTCTATTTGAATGACGAGGAAACTGAATTCTTAGAACAGCATCGGTTAGAATCCATCATCAAGAAATACTCCAATTTCGTTTCATTCCCGATCTATGTATCAGAAGAAGGGGTAGAAGAAGAAGAACCAGAAACACAAGAAGTAGATTTAAGTGAAGATGAGAGTGAGGCAGAAACATCGGAGGAAAAAGGGGAAGGGGAAGAAGAAGAGGCGGAGGAGGAGGAAGAAAGGAAACCAGTAAACCAAACCGAACCGATTTGGAAACGAAACCCCTCTGACGTTACAGAAGAAGAATACAAGAGTTTCTATAAATATATTTCTAAACGATACGACGACTATTCCGAAGTAATTCATTATAATGTTGATGGACGTGTGCAATTTCGCTCAATAACTTATATTCCTGAAACCAAAACAAAGGATATTCTACAACCCGAAATCGATTATGGTCCAGCACTCTATTCTAAAAATGTATTAATAATGAATCATTGTAAAGAACTGGTCCCACAGTGGATGAGATTCACGAAGGGTGTGGTAGATTCACAAGATATCCCCCTAAATGTTAGCAGAGATACGATACAAAATAACCGTATCATAATGAAAATGGAGAGCTTGATTACAAAAAAATTTATCCGAGAATTAAAAAACATCTCCAAAAGCGACAAAGAAAAATACGAAAAATTCTGGAAAGAATACGGGTTTTTTATTAAGGAAGGAATTATAGCGGACAGAGGTCGAAGAGATCGATTATTAAAACTATTACGTTTTAAAACTTCAAAAACTGAGAATGATGAGCTTATCGGCTTAGAGGACTATCTTAAACGTATGAAGGAAGACCAAGATGAAATCTTTTATCTTGTCGGTGAAAATATTAATACATTACGTATGTCACCACATTTGGGTTATTATAAGCAAAATGACTTAGAGGTTATTCTATTTGATGAGCCGGTTGATAACTTTTTGATGATGAATGTACCATTCTACACTAAGAAAATCGAAGAAGACGGAGAAGAGAAAGACAAAAATTATAACTTCAAACCAATAGATGAAACTGAAGCGAAAAAGAAAGATGAGGAAGGGGAGGATAGTGAAGACGAAGAGGAAGACGAAAAAAAAGAAGAGGAAATGCCTGAAGATGTGAAGGCATTTCTGAATAAGGTAAAAGACATACTTGGAGAGAAAATTATTGATGCTCAGATATCAGACAAATTATACGGGAATACATGCCGATTGGCTAATCCTGCGGGCGGAATGACGTCAACTATGCAACGTGCTATGCGTTATTGGACTTTAGGTACAGGGCAAGATCAATTCAGAATCCCACAAAAAATACTTGAATTCAATCCGAAACATCCTACAGTTAAATCATTGATAGAAACCGTAAGCAACAATCCCGAAAGCAGGAAAATTAAACCCGTGATTATGCAATTATTTGAAAATTGCCTATTAGCAGAGGGTGATCTACCCGATCCATCACTTATGGTGCCGCGAATGAACCAATTAATTGAGATGTTGATGACGGGAAACGATGATGTCGAAAATCCATTAGAAAAAGAACGAGAACAAGAGAAAGAAAAGACAATTGAGGAAGAAGATTCAGAGGAAGAAGCAGAAGAGAGTAAAGAGTCTAATAATGGCGATTAAGCCGAATGTCTAAGGCAATTATCAAATATTTTTTTTTATTTCATCTCATATAACGACATTCTGCAAACCTATTTGTTAAAAAATTAATGAATTTTCAGATAATGTTCGATAAAAATTATTAAACGTTCTTCCTACAATTAATAATGGATTCAAGATCCTCTTCTAACCAAATTAAAGTAGGGTTCTTAAAACTAAAGACTATATTGGATAAATCATGGACTTGGATTAAAAATAATGCAACATCTCTAACCTTCTTAATCTTTTTACTTCTACCAACAATACTTTGGGTTTCAAATGATTATAAATCCCAGAAATTCGATCAAGAGGCATTTGGATACGATACCTCCCAATGGACAGAAATTAATGATCATCCTTCAAATTTTTCCTCTTCAATCCAATCCGAGGAATTTTATTTAGGAGAAGAAGCGGGAACTTATAGTGCTGCAAGACAGATGGGTATAAAAGATGGAGATTGGATTGAGAATAACAGCCAAGGATATAAAGGCCTTATTCATGTTATCATCAATCCTCATTGGGATGTTGATTATATGCGATCATATAGTTCAAATATGCAATCAGGATGTAGAAATATTGCTGAGATGTTGGATTTCTGTCGCATATATCCAGATTTTACTGTAACCTTTGATAGCATGCTTTTTGTTAAAGCATTTTGGGAGAATTATCCTCAATATAGAAGAGAATTCTTGAAATATATTAAACAAGGAAGAATAGAAATCGCTCAAGGATCCGTTTCAGAATTTAATCTCAACGGGCATGATTTGGAAAGTATAGCAAGAGACATAACATATGGAAGAAATTGGGTTCGAAAAACGTTAGGTGTGGAGTCAAATATAGCTTGGTTAACCGATCTATTGGATCCATTGACTTTTGCTGCGGGAAAACTCCTAAAAAATGCAGGATATGATTATTGTTATAGCTCACGAGATGTCATAACCTGGGATGATGAAGCGTATTATTGGGAATTTGATAATGGTCAAAATATGCTTTTTTTCCATACGGAAAAATACAATAACTTTCCGTTTCAAATGGAAGATTTCATGCTGGATTTTACAACAAGAATTGATAATCTGCAAAAACAGAATATAGCTAATAAAGAGAATATTCTATATACGTTGAGTTTGGACATGCTATCAGCATTACCTTGGATCGATAATTATATAGATTTATGGAATAATGGCAATAACGGAGGAATGGCAAATCTTACCGGATATCGAATGGTCTGGTCAACTCCTACGCGATTCTTTTCTGCTTTAGAGCATACATCCAGTATCGAAAGCGTCCGACACCTAAGTATAGATACTGCAGACACAAAAAGTAGGTGTTCAGGTACTATCGCTTCTAACAGCAATTATAAAATCGTCGATAGAGCATACGAAGAACTCTTATCGAAAATAGAGACATATGGGGTATTTTCCGCACTATCTACTTCGAATACAGAAGATGGATCTACATACAATTACAATCAAGACTTGCTTGAGTCTTCATGGTGGGTTAAATCAATCGGACACGCTCATGATACAGCAGTGGGTGTTGTTTCAAAGAAAGGAAATGACGCAGTAATGGGGCGATACTTGCAAGGTATGCCCCAATTACGGCGTGAATTTGAAGATTCAAAAAAAGCGTTTGTTGGGCTTAACACTGGGCGTTGTGTATTACCCGATGATGTAATTTCTTCCCTTGGTGGGCAAACACAAGCACAGAACTTGATTGACGACAATATGCTGAGATCCATAGCCGTTTGCAATAAAAACGCTTGGAATACAACTCAACCAGTTCTATTCGGGTGGAATTGGTCAAATACTAAAAAAAATTTGCTAGTCTATGATTTTCAAGGCAATACAGTTCCCGTGCAAAAAGTACCATATCTTAATTCGACGCAATTTGATGTTTACAATGATGACGGAAAAGGAATTATGAAAGGTTATCTAGGTTATAAACCAGTATATACTCCCGCTAATCCCATCAACCGCGAGTTTCAAACATTTTATGAATTCAACGAAGAAAATCAAGATGATATATCAAGCATATCGGATATTTTTAAACCTGATTGGACGGAATATGATGATTACTACATGTTTATTGCAGACGTGCCCTCAGTAGGATATTCCTACTATTATATATGTGAAAATGAAACAAGCTCATCATTACCATCAAATTGGGAAGTTCCAGAAGGAAAATTAGAACAATCAGAAATATGGATCTCCAATCAATATTATAATATTACATTCAATCAATACGGCTCAGCTACATCTATTATCAAGAAGAGTCAAGCCAGTGGCTTCAAGGAATTTGTTGATGGATCTAATCCTATTTTTGATTTTAGTATACAAAAAACATCCGAAAATTCAGATTCAAAGGGTGCTGCATCTTCATTAAATATTGATTGGAAGCCCGAAATAAATGGTTCTGAGAATTCAGAAGTCTCAACTGAATTATGGTTGGAAACGGGTCCTGTTTACGTAGCTTTACATGTTTCTCAAGATATATATAACAGTACGTATA
>WJKO01000778.1 GCA_014729055.1 Promethearchaeota archaeon
CTATTTTGATACACAGTTAATTGACACTATACTTCTCAAGACTGATACGGATATGAATGATGGTTACGGATTTTACTTAAATCCTGATTTATTAGGTCCTGGTATATATGATTTTCGGGCTAAAGCGTATGATCGCACGATTAGTGAACAAAACGTAGGCGAATGTTACGCAACAAATATTTCTCTGGTTTGGATCGATCCCGAATTTATAGCACCTACTCCATCTAACGAATCGTTTATTAATAACAACGTCGAATTTAGATTCTCTTCAGGTTCTTTATATACTGAGAATATTGTCATATCTGTCGCAAAAAATTCAACGTGTGTACTCTCAGAGGCAGACTTTGATCAATATCTCGTATTGCCAGGGAATTCAAATGTAGACGAATATCAATTTATTTTGGATATTGAGTCCGCGTGGGGAAACAATATCGAGGGATCATTTTATGTAAAAATTGATTTCGTTATTGGAGATTATTCTGTGCCGGTGTATTATCTATTTAATGTAGATACGCTTGCCCCGAATATCTCTGTTAGTTTAAACCAGAATACGGACTTACAGACAAATAATATTAATATACCATTATATAACGAACAAGTAAACAAGATATTAAGTTTCGAAACCTCAACAATAACAGAATTAAACTGGATGGGAAACAGTTTTCCACTAAAATTGGATATAGTTTCGAATGATATAGATGACATGATTGATGCAGAATTGTTTTTATACGTATATAAGCAGCAGTTTAACGGAAAAACGTCGATAAACTATACCTATATTTCAAGTCTACTGAATTCAGATGCAATCGGATCAAATTACCCCGTCGATTTTAATGATGGATATTCTTATTTGGTTGACATTTGTAACGGTATTCTATATTCCATTCACTATATGATTGACAATAGTATTGATGGTGAAAATATATATCCTATCTCGGATTCAACATTATACTATTTAAATTATATACAAGAATTCAAAGAATTAACTGGCTTTCCGGATGAATATATCCAAGGCAGCGATTCGGATCTTGCTCAATCTATAAGATCCGATTTTAATACAATTTATAGTCTAATTACCCAAAATAAATTAGTGTCCGCATATGACTATATGCTTAATAATGTTAAGTTAGAACTGACAGGTTTAGCAACAGATGAATATGAACGACCATGGTATGAGCCAGACCGGATCCTAATTAAGAAATTTTCGTCTTCAAGTGAGCTTGTAACGGATGTAATTATAGATGTATCAAAATATCCCGATACATTCATTAGAATCGGGGCAGAATCTCAAGATTATATAGGCAATTATCTCCAGAATTTAACACCAATATACTATCTTGATAAAGGAGAACCTAATTCTGCTATAAAATCGCCCTCACTCGAAGAACAAGTTTTAGTGGACTTCACTTTAAATCCTGACCAGGAAAACGCTTTAAATTTTGAAATATTTGTTGGTGATGACGATATCCAGAATCTAACTCTAGAAGCAGTTGTTTATAGCGGAGAAGAACCAAACTTGGAATTATCTACCTTTCAAATCCTCCCAAATCACCATAGTATCTTAACTCTTTATGTAACTGATCAAAATTTAGATGCCTTTTTTGGTGATCTTATAGAAAATCCTATTGTAGAATGGAATATAACAATTAATGATTATTTAGGGCATACAACATTTTTAGAATCAGAATTTCAATGTGTTGAGAATATTGATCTTGATTCTCCAATAATTTTAGATGCTAATATACCAGATCCAAACATATTTTGGACTGGTGGATTTGAAGCTATATTTAATATTACAGATGACGTTGACCCAAATGATGAAATATATGGAACAGGTATTCGTTATATAGAACTATGGGTCAATGACTTAATTAATTTAGATAGCCCATCTGATCTTTGGTTAGAAATAGATGCCGTACAGAACGGACTATATAATTCTAATAATTCATCAATATATGATCATTTTCTTGGTTTTGTGCTTGAACCTGAAGAAGATGGGCTTTACCATATAAATCCATGGAACTTGACATCGAATTTTACGGATTATGCATCTGGTGAACATACTTTTTATTTAAGAGTTTATGATGGTAATTGGAATGTAGAAACTTATAGCTTTGATTCCAATATCATTAACCCACAATTTAATATTAAAAATGGGACAACCATCTCAACACAAGGTCCTGAACGTAATTTGGTGGTTGATCTGGAAGAATACGGCACCCAAATAACGAATCTAAACATTACATTATATAACAATAATGGTGAATTTGATCCAAACAATTTCTATAAGTGTCAACTTGATGATAATCCAGAAGATGGGTGGAATGTTACATTTGCAAATCCACTTGAAGGAGAGTATTATATAGTCTATAATATAACTCAATCAGATAATTCAAGTATCTCTAATATCCATACATGTGAATATCCTTCAGAAATTACTAAGATTTTGTTTGAAGATATAACGGGAGACTACATTACAGATTACTATCAAAATTATACTTTTAAAATAGACGATAGTGCACCTTCTGATATTTCTATTAATATTGCAGAAGGACAAATTGTATCTGGAATATACACCTTAGAAACCAGTTGGTCTGGCAATACAGGTGAAAGTGTAAATGTGGTAATTGATGATAATATTCATAACACGTTTGAATTTGTTTCGATTTTCGACTATGAGTCTATGCATATTATAGATACTCACGAAATTGAAGATGGAACTCATAATATTTCTTTAGAAGTAACCTCACCAAACGGAAAGTCCACGGTGAGTAGTCTTATAAATTTTACAATCGATAATTCCATCCCAACTTGGATTGCTGATGGAGTGTGGATTAATAGTACTTCACAGTATGATTTTGAAAATCTATATGATGGATATGTTGTTGTCTATTCAAATGGTTCAATTGATGTTGAAATCAAAGCGCAAGATAAACATACGCTAATAACGGACATACAAATATGGTTGGAGGATCCGTCTGATTCTACAAAGTCTCTCCTAAAAGAGTATTCAACATCTTCAAACATAATCGATGAAGAATATATTATTGATATTAATAAATCAATCTATACTGGCAATCACTATTTATTATATGTAAAAGTATTCAGTAGCGGTGGTATACTAAAGTCAGAACAATTTATGTTCGTCTTGGATGATACTTTGCCAGCAGGAACATTTTTGAATCCGGTGACTCATAATGAATATACCTCAGATATCATTTCTTTAGAATTCTCATGTAATATCAATGAAAATGAAATCACAGACACACCCATAGAGTCCATTGAATTCTACTTACAAACAAATCTAGGAACACCAGACTTTGAAAATCTAAAATATCTCGGAACAGCGAGTACGAGAATAGATCCCGTATATGAAAATGTATATTACTTGAATTATCATAATACAAAATATTACAATATTGAAGGTTATTTCTGGGCAAGAATCACAGAAAAATCAGGGAATTATAAGTATATCCGCACAAGCAATGCCCATAATATTAATCCATACAAAATAGAGTTAGATCATTATTGCGGAGTTTATTATTTAGAAGAAGATCAAGGTATTTCAGGTTCTTTTCAAAACTATCCTGATAATCAAGCCGTCGAAATGCAATTACATATTCTGACAGCGGATGGATATGAACAAATTTCTTCGCTTAATCTCAATGATTTAGGTGATTTCAATTTAGACTGGTGTATTGAAGACTTGCCAGATGATTCATCAACTTCATATCTGCCATTATCGTATCTTAGTTTATCTGACTCTGACATTCAGCTTTCGGACACTCTTTATGTCCTAAGCGGACATCTTAATTCCCAAGAATCAAATCAAATTGCTTTGTTGACTTGCGAACCATATAATGAAATTCACATTTTCAACTACAGCGATGTTTCTGTATTTGATTGGACGATATTTTCATTACCAACCACGTATTCTGATGAAGAAGCTTTACAGATAGAATTAAATGACGGAGATTCGGATGGTTATGATGAAATCATCATTCGAACAAGAGATCAGATCATAATAGCGGACTGGAATTCCTCAACAGGATGGAATTTAATCACTTATGAATACATCTATTGGGAATCATTATGGGATGACCTTAGTTTAGATAATGTGATCAAATTTATATCCAATTCTACTCATCTCACATTAATTACACCACAGAATATCTATATCTTTAAATTATATGTCGATTGGATTTACAGCTTATCAGAAAGAATAAATATTCCTAAAAATTACAGAATTCAAACTTACACCTACGCCGAAATTCTTGGTTTACAGACACACATTATCTCTACTAACAAAAGAATTATGTATTTAAATAAATCTGAGTGGAGATTGATTTTTGAAACAAATTATGCGTTATTAGATAAAATTGTAGTAGATAATCTTAATTTAGAGCCGAATAACGAAATTCTATTCGGTGTTGAAAGTAATGATTGTGTAGATGTTATCCGAGGAACATACATCTCGGATTTTACAGAATTTCCGGATTTAAGCAGTTGGAGCTTTGTAAGCACACAATCATACTCAGAACTTACTAAAATTTATGATTTTAACGTCGGGCATCTTACGAAATCAAATTACGCAAATATTGTTATCTCAACTAATAATCAATTGGATTCGATATTAATATCTGACGGAGAATCTGATAAAACTTCATTCGATTTGAGCGAAAATCTGCAATTCGAAATAATAGAGCCCATTTATTCTGAATATGAACTTAAAGGTCGCGAGGAGTCATTTAGCTATACAAAAGATTTAAATCAACATGTTGAACAAGGAACGCTTTATGAAAGAGATGACTCGTTTGATATGGATAATTTCGAGGAAATCCAACCAATGGATCTTTCAGCTGAATCTAACTTAGAATATACATCTATAGGAGCATTTCCTGACACAGCTATCAATCCCCAACAATCAAGCAAATTAGCTACGGAACAAACAGCAAAATTTGAAAACGGCAATATTACGTCTTCTTGTGCTCTAAACCCATATTCGATGGGATATCCGAATTCTAATTCTGAATTTCTATCTGGAGAGAGTATTAATACCATAACTAGTTCTACTTTTGGTATCGGAAATGATGGATATATAAGTGATGGCTATTTTGATACAAGTTTGAAA
>WJKO01000779.1 GCA_014729055.1 Promethearchaeota archaeon
ATTCAACGAATAGATCAGGTAGGGCTTGTATAATATTTTTGCTGAGATCTAATTCCCGCAAATTCAATAAATATCCAAAGGTTTGCGGTAATTGTGCGATACTATTTGAATTTAAGTTTAAAGTGCGTAGATTTTTAAGTTTTCCAAATGATTTCGGTAAGAACACTAATTTATTTTCATTTAAATATAATTCTTCTAAATTTTCTAACTTTCCAAATGATTTTGGCAGAGAACTTAATACGTTGGATGAGAGATGTAAAATTCGAAGCGATTGAATAATTCCAAACTCCTCTGGTAAAGATGCAAGTTTATTGTTGGATGCATCAATTATTTTTAACGATTTCAATTCGTTTAAATGCAATGGGAAGTCGATTAACTGGTTATCTTGGACATCTAGTCTTTCTAATGAATTTAATTGACAGATCCATTCTGGTAAATTTAACAATTTATTTTTCGATAGATCTAATTCCTTCAAGTTCTTAAGTTTTCGAAATGTATTAGAAATGGATTCAATCTTCTTTTCAATAATATTTATGTCCTCAATGTTATATTCTAATACTTTTTTCCATTTTTCTTCGTTATACGTGCCTGGTGCTTCGTACGGTAATGCTCTCTGTTCTTGAAGTTCAATATTCAGAAATTTCCCATGAAGACCTAACCCCGTAATCTTATTTTCTTCAATCATAACTCCAAAATGATGTTCAACAATTTTTTCATCATTTTTATCCTTCCGTAAAGTAGTTAAAGTGTCAATATGAGGAACTTGTTCACCTAACAGATTCTCTAACGCTATGATGAATTTTCTTTCATCCTCTGATAACCTCGTTCTAACATCCACCGCAATTACCTATCAAAATTTTGTTAAAAAGAGTTATTCAAAGAGACTTATATTTTTTTTGTTACTGATGATCGAGAGATTATCAATAATTTTTATCCAATTTAAACGAATAAATCTTTGAATTTTTATAATATTATGCCGAGAGAGTTTGTGACGCGGTTAAAAATTTGGGGGCGCAGCGTATAATGCAATAAATTTTCCTCCATTTTTTTTAATCTGCTTCTCATTTTTTTTAGAGAAATAATTACCTTTCGACGTGAATAAGGTGCCATTTTTCTGAGCCAGTGTAAATATTGAATGTTTTCCTAGAGCCGAGATGCGTTGATTAAAAGGCCATGTTATTCCATAGGGCTTTCCACCATGCTGCCAGTTTATTCGGTGCCCTACTTCGATAATAGGTAAAGATTCATAAGCGGCTCCCGCAGCACGATCATATACTGGCACAAGATAATAGACATGTTTTCTTCGAGTCTTTTTCACATTAGAAGCATTTTTACGAAATATAAATTGAATATACGCTTGTAATTTTGTGGCTTGGTCAGTTGTGTTGGGTGTTTTGCTCCAACCGAATACATATTTTTGCAATTTATGGTTAGGCGTTTCGGGTGGTAGATCTGTGAAATAAAATCCAGGCGTTTTATCGTTAAAAGTTCCTCCTTTTGTAGCCCACAAATGCCCTGTCTTAAGAATTTCTCTTAGGGCTTTTAAAGACGTATAATGATAGAAGCGCGCCATAAATAACATTTGAATAAGTAATGATATAAATGTTTACTTAGATGATTACTTACAATAGATAAAATAGAATACTTAAAATAGATAAAATAGAATACTTAAAATAGATAACAGACTACTGAAAAATAATTAAGAATCAAGATCATTCCGGTCATGTAAGCCACTCATTGCTTCTTTAAATTCGTCAACGTTTTGCACAACAATCATATCTCCATCGATTTTGAATGGTAGTTTGTATTTTTTCTTCCATAAGAACAGATGTTTAATCAATTCATTTTCTTGTATGTCTAATATAACACTTACGTCGCTTTTTTTGATTTTATTGGACATATCCAAGATTTCTTGAAAGTCCATGAGTATATCGAGTTCACTTCTTATAGGTGTTGTTCCAGTTATGGATCTTTAAGTATGCACTCACCGCTAATAGCTGCATCCCTCACCAATAACTTCTTAAGCGATGGTAATTGTGAATATCCTTCTATCTCCCGGATCTGGGTGCTGGACAATTCAAGTTCTTCAAGTGAAGGTAAATCGTGTAGGTTTTCCATTTTTCCGACAGGGGAATATTCCAACGAGATTCGTTTTAGTTTGGTCAACGCCTGCAATATTCTAAATTAATTAATGTGTCAATTCCTTCAATCTTTTGAATGGGATTGAGCCATAGCTCTAATCTTCGTAGGTTTTTAAGGTTATTAAGCCCTTCTATTTTACGGATTGCTGCCGCGGTTAGATATAGTGTTTCTAAGGATGTTAATTTCTCTAATCCGATTACATCTAGAATTGATTTAATCTGTTTCCATTCAATTTTCAATTCGCGATTTCTGACTTCATATTTTTGATTGTTGAATGTGACGTATTCTGACATCTCTATTATCTTCTTAGTGGTTTATCTTTATAATGTTTATAGATATTAAAAGAGGTAATAGAATTATATTCATAAGAATTATATATTCATAAAAATTCCCATACTATGCATGGGAAAACAACTAGCGCTCTATAAAAAACACCATATTGATAAGGATTATGAAGAATTAGGTCTATTTAAAAAATTAAATGAGGAATATATTATTAATGAAGTATTTTATCCCGGTAGTTATGCTCATATTACTCCCGCATTAGTTTTTCCCAAGGTTATATTTAATGATTTATATCAGAAACTTATAGAATTTTATAATTCGGAAGAAATAAAAAACTATATAGAATCACACAAGCTTTATTCTAAAAATCCAATTTACCTATATATCAAAGGGGATTATACTAAAAAACTTCCTTTAGAGGAAGAAACTTTTGATTTGCTTATATCTCAATATGCAGGATTTGTTTCTCGTGCGTGTAGAAAATATCTCAAAATTGGGGGTATATTGGTAGCAAATAATAGTCATGGAGATGCGGGAATGGCAAATTATCTGCCAGAATATGACTTTATTGCTGTTATGAATAGAAGAAAGACACATTTTTCACATTCAACTAAAAATTTAGATGCATATTTTATACCAAAAAAACCACATGAAATTTCTGAGGACTATCTGGAACAGATTGGAAAAGGAATAGGTTATACAAAATATGCGACAGATTATGTCTTCCGGAGATTAAAGTAACAATTAAATCAGTTCTAAAACATTTTGAAACAATACACCCCATTTCTTGAATTTGAATGATGTATTTTATTTTTGTATGTTTTTAGTGACAATTATTGAGGCAATTATTGACAATTAGTGAGGATTATAACATAGATTTATACATACTTGAATGTATATAGAATCAGATAGTCATGAAGACAGAAGGGCATGATGAAGAACTCGACCATTACAACAAGGCGGTTAGAATAGCGGAAAAAGAGGGAAATATGGAAACTAAAGCAAATAAGTTAAGCGCAATTGCTTTTATCTATTTTAATCGGGGGGATTATGAGAATGCACTTAAACATCTCAAACAAGCATTCAATATTTACACAGATTTAGGCGCTATGGGTGAAAAAGCAACGATACTAAATAACATTGCGATGATCTATAAAATAAAAGGAGATTATGATTCTGCGCTTAAACATTATGAAAAAGCATTAAAAATTGGAGAACAGCTCGAAAAAATTGACATTAAAACAACGGCTTTAAACAACATCGGGATGATCTATAGGGAAAAAGGGGATAGTAAACATGCACTTAAGGTATATAAACAAATTTTAGACATTACAGCAAGTCTTGGTGATATCGGCATCAAAGCAACCGTTTTAAATAATATCGGTATGATTTATGCCGATAAAGGAGAGAATGAGGTTGCTCTTAAGAACTATTATCAATCGCTGGAAATTGCCAGACGGCTCGAAAATAAAAAAGGAGAAGCAACCGCACTAAACAATATTGGGCTTATTAATGATGCTGAAGGAGAATACGAGAGTGCATTAGAGAATTACAAAAAAGCACTTGTTCTTTTTAGACAATTAGGATCGGTGCGTGAACAAGGTACGATATTAAGTAACATCGGCAGTATTTTCAAAATAAAAGAGGACTATGAGAATGCTCTTAAATATTATACCCATGCAATTGAGATTGATAGTCATATTGGAGATAAACGGGGTATGGCAACAGATTTCAACAATATTGGCATTATCTATAATCTCAAGGGAAACATAAAGAGTGCACTAATATCTCTCAGAAAATCTAAAAAAGCTTATCTTGACATAGGTTTGGATAGAATGGCCCAAAAAGTACAAGAAAATATAGATCATATCAAAAAAAAGCACCACAAATAACTCATATTACGGCTCAGATTCGTTTCCATTCATCATCAGCAGAAAATCCTATGGTTTTCAAAAAATTCATAAATTGGTTGGGATTACTAAAGCGCCGTTGGAGGTCTTCAAATTTTAATTGCTCTTTTCGTGCAAGCTCGTATTCATTCATTAAGGCTTGCATCAGTTCACGGGATACATTATTTCTGAGATGTTTTTTAAACATTTCTGCCTCATTCTTGTCATTCCCAGTTCCAAGTTGCCCTTCATTTTTGATCTCTTCCATAACTAGTTCCGTTTTCGATATGATGGTGCGATAAAGCGAGGCAAGTGAACGTCCAGCGTCGTTGTAAATTTCGATAAGTTTTTCAAGATACTTCCGCAATTTCTCATCCAGTCTTTTCTGATTATCGGAGTAAATCTTTTCTATATGCTCAAAATCAGCCCATTCTAATTTATTTATATCGGTATAGAAATATTTTAGCCCAAGATGATGCTGTTTTACTCTACCCCAATAATTTTCTCGACTGGGTACGGAAATAATTTCGAATTCCGGGAGGATTATTCCGGTCAATCGTCGTCCCTTATAGCATCCTGTATCAATAGCATATAAATTTTGATTTCGAGATGCTGTTTCTCTGAAGGAATTATCTACAATTAGGGGTCGTCCGTCTTTATTATAGTC
>WJKO01000780.1 GCA_014729055.1 Promethearchaeota archaeon
GAATATTTTTTCTCAACACCGAACTTCTTTTTGGCGATCTCTGTATAAACAAGATAGAGATATGCCATAGCTTCCTTTATTCTTCCAGTGTTCTCTAAAACTCTAACATTTTTTAATCTATCACTAACATTATATGTATCTTTAGCTTTTGAGAAGAGTCCCATTCATATTCCTCCATATTATTTTTTAGTATTTTGAATTTAAATTTTTAATACTTAGGTTTATTTTTTATTTTTTTAATATTTAGGTAATTATACTTGAATTTGAATTCCATGTCCAGTTAATTCATGATATAATTGTCTGAATCTTTTAATTACTTCTTGAAAATACTGTTCAGTTACGGGTGTGAATCCAAAGACAGCACGTTCTACAAATTGAATAAATGAATAAATCGAGGCAGGATTTTGTCCGTATTCTCTGACTAAAATCATAGCAAACTTTTTCGGCGTGTCTGACGTTTTCTTTTCTATTCCATACTTAATTGCCGCCAACTGTGCATATACTATCCATAGGTAGCCCATTGCTTCCTTTGTTCTACCAGCTTGCTGAAGCAATCTAACATTTACTAATCTTTCCTCAATAGAAGACATCATTTTTTGTTTTTCAATCTCCGATTCTCTTTTTAACCGCCATCTCATAAAGATAATTAAGCCGACAACACCACCAGCGATAACGATAATAAGAATAATTATTTCTAATGGTATTGCGTTAGGATTGTCAAACGCAGTCGGAGCTTTCACCTGTATACTCGTAAAATCTGACGGTATACCTCCTTCAATTATTCCACCGTAGCCTGTGATATCCTCACCGTTATAATTTATGATCTCAACAGTTAAAGTTTGAGATCCGATAAAATCATCAGGTAATTCTTCAAATGTTATTGAGAAAACACCATTTTCATTAGTTGTCGCTACTTCAGTTAGGCCCAAAAACGTAATTCTCACTCCAATAGAGTCTAATCCATTTTCAAGATCATCATCTGGAGTTACTCTTGCCCTGACATCATACGAATAATTTTGATATGCTGTCAATTCCGTATCGAGAAAATCAATTGAAATGTCATTTAAAAATTTAAAACTTCCAGATACTGCATCTGGATTCGATAAATTTGCATTACCTGCATAATCCCACGAATAAGTTGTGAATGAAGTTTCGCAAAATATGTTATATTCAGCATATCCTTCACCATCTACGGATATTGGAATGATACCACTTCCATAATCGAGATCCAGGTTTATTGCCGGTCCATCATACATGGAACCATTGTCTAATTGAAGACCACAACGGAGGTTGTAATTTGTGAACCCCCCGTACGGAATCGACGTGTATTTCAAAACCGGTAGTTGTTCTTCTTCATCATTAATGAGTTCACAATTAGCATTTATATCAAGATATTGAGGAAACCAAACACGAGG
The DNA here is from genome assembly GCA_014729055.1 of Promethearchaeota archaeon. Taxonomy (GTDB): domain Archaea; phylum Asgardarchaeota; class Lokiarchaeia; order Sigyniarchaeales; family Promethearchaeaceae; genus WJKO01. The sequence goes on from WJKO01000780.1 coordinate 1,416, forward strand.
AGTCCAAGTATCTTGATCGGTAACATTAGCTTCTAGCTTTAAATCACTATAGATGTTATAATAATCTTCAACAGGTATCTCAATTTCAAAATTTCCAACACCATTAGTTAAATCCGTTAACTCTAGGTCGGGTTCACCATTAATAACGGCATGAATCTCTTCAAATTGAGAGTTAACCCAAGCTGTAGCGCCATAATCCCATTCATCTGCATGTCCATATAGCGTAACGATATCTCCGTGATACGCAGAATAAGTCGAAAGACCAGTTATAGTAATATTATAGTCTGCTGTTAATGCAGAAGATTCGGGATTGACTCTTATTAAATTTGGATTATTCAGACTTAAATTTACTGTACTTAATGAGTTAAAATAAGAGAAAATAGGAATTACTAACATTATCACAATGAATACATTAATCTTTCTAATACGTTTTCGTAATATGTGAGAATTCACCTTTTTTTTGGTCGAAGTCAGATTAAATGGTAAGTTCATTTGATTGTTCCTCTTATTCTTTATTTTATCTCATCTTCTATAATTATAAACTTTTTTGATGTACGCTGTTGTGTCGTAGTATCTTAAATTTCAATTACTTATTTATTCTTTAAAATAATTTGTTTTGGTTGATATAAAATATAAAAAAATTTTGAAATTAAAATCTATAGATGTAGATTGTTTTAAGGTTCGTTATATGTTGCTTGTTTCTTCACGCCTTCGATATAACTGCCGGGAACATCAAAGAATTCGACATATATTGTGTCACTGCCAGCCCATGTAATCGTAATACCTTGAGAATAATCACCCGCTGAAACGGTTGGTTGAGTAAAGCCCCCCGCATCACATAGTTCACCATATTCATCTACGAAGGTTACATTTAAAGTTCCGCTATTGACTACTGTTCCGTTATCAAATGTGAGCGTCCCCCAAACGGTAATTGGTTGTCCCATCATAACCGAGCTTGGATAATAATATGCAGTTAATGAGGTTCCAGCCCATATCGTTGCTTCATATTCCGGTGTTGAATCTATAGTGATGAGATAATATTGTTCTGCAGGACAAGAGGGTGCTGTATCTTTATAATGTCCCACGAATTCAACACGTATATCATAAAGTCCATGCATACTGGTCGGGAATCTAAATTGAAAAACAAACTGCCCGTTACTAGAAGATGTATACTGGAAGTCTTCACCTGAGCTGATCCACGAAGAAATTAAACTTGTGACGTCAGTATTTGTCTTAGTTTCAACAATTAATTGTACCTGAGCATTTTTTATGTGGTTACCGTAAGCATCATCAAAAAATCCTGAAACCGTAACTATATCGTCCCCTCTGGTATAATCGTTTCCGTCCGGGGTTGAGAGCATATTTTCACTGACTGAGTTCGGTTGGACGAAGATTTGTGAATAATTTTTGTTTGTACCATGTGATACACTTAATCTGTTGAGACC
>WJKO01000781.1 GCA_014729055.1 Promethearchaeota archaeon
GGATATTTTTATTCTCTGAGGGAAACGCTAAGATGAAGGAGATTCTTGGCGAGAAAGGGTCAAATTTAGCAGAGATGACAAAATTAAATTTACCTGTACCACCTGGTTTTACTATTAGCTGCCAGACTTGTATTGACTATTTTAAGAATCCAAATTCATTCAAAGATACTATACCAGAGATTCGAAACGCAATTGTTAAACTTGAGAATATGACTGGCAAAGAGTTTGGCAATTCGGATAATCCTTTATTATTAAGTGTGCGATCAGGTGCACCCGTATCCATGCCAGGTATGATGGATACAGTTTTAAATGTCGGTATAAGCGAAAAAAACCTTAAAACGCTTATAGAAAAAACGAATAATGAACGTTTTGCGTTAGACACATACCGAAGATTTATCCAAATGTATTCCGATGTTGTTATGGGTATTGATTCTAAAGTTTTTGAGGATGTAATCAAGCGGATAAAAAAAAGAATTAGTATTAACGCGACGGATAAAGATTTAAAAATTGAACATTTAAAAGAGTTAATTATTGAGTATAAAGAAATTTATAAAGAATCCACGGGTATGGATTTTCCTACTAGCCCCGAAATGCAATTAATGACATGTATAGAGGCGGTTTTCAATTCATTTGAACGACCTAGGGCGAAATATTATAGGAAAATGCATTCAATCTCGGATGATGTAGGAACTGCTGTGACAATTCAAGAAATGGTTTTTGGCAACTATAATGATAATTCAATGACTGGTGTGGCTATAACAAGGGATCCTTCTACTGGTGAGAAACAGAATACGGGTGAATTTTTAATAAATGCTCAAGGTGAAGACGTCTTAGCTGGTATTAGAACCCCGCAAAAGTTAAGTGAAATTAAAAAAGACTTTCCGCTTGTTTGTAAGGAATTAACAAAACATATGGAGACTTTGGAAAGGCATTACAAAGATATGCAAGAGGTTGAATTTACAGTAGAAGATAGAAATGTTTATCTTTTACAGACACGAAATGCAAATCGCTCAGTTACAGCCCAAGTCAAGATATTAACTGACATGATTCAAGAAGGATTACTTAGTAAAGAGGAAGCATTGTTAAGGGTTGAATCAGATAAGCTCTCTCAATTATTATATAAAAGCATTGACAAGAATAAAAAATGCAATATTTTAGCAAATGGGATAGGTGCATCGCCAGGCGCTGTTACTGGAAAAATTGTTTTTGAAGCCGAAGATGCTGAAACTTGGTCAAAAGATGGAGAAAAGGTGATTCTGGTGAGACCAGAGATGAAGCCAGATGATATCCACGGATTATATGCTGCAGCAGGTATGTTAACAGTACATGGCGGAAAAACATCACATGCTGCGGTCGTAGCAAGAGCATTAGGCAAACCAGCAGTCTGCGGTGCAAGTGATATTTTTATAGACTTGGATTCAAAATGCTTTTATATTGGATTTAGGAAGCTTTCTGAAGGTTATGAGATAACAATTGACGGATCGGCGGGTATCGTTGCTACTGGAGAATGTCACCTAACACAACCAGAAGTAAATACTGAATTTAATGAATTAATTAAATATGCAGATGAAATAAGAACACTAGAAATTAGAGGGAATGCTGACACACCAGAGATGGCAGAAAATGCAAAGAATAATGCCGCAGAAGGAATTGGTTTATGCAGAACCGAACAGATGTATTTGAAAGATACGATTTTAAAAGTTGTCTTAGCTAAAAGTAGGGAAGAAAGAATCAGCGCACTCAAAAAGAACAAACCTATGCAAAAGGAATATTTCTACAAAATTTTTAAAACAATGGCAAGCTTACCAGTGACGATTCGTTTATTAGATCCCCCTCTATATGAGTTTCTACCGAGTCCAAAGGAATTGAAATATGAAATATTTAAGCTAAAAAGCCTAGAAAAGTTATCAGAAAAAATGAAACGTGAACTAAATAGTAAAGAACAATTGCTCTCGGTAATTCAGTCCATGTCTGAAACGCATCCTATGCTAGGGCTACGAGGATGTAGAATGAATCTTAAATATCCTGAAATTAATGACATTATCTGTGAAGCAATATTTGAATCTGCTTGTAGTTTATCAAATGAGGGCTATGAAATTCATCCCCAAATTATGGTTCCTCTTGTTGGTTTCAAAGGAGAAATGGAGCTAGCGCGGGAATCTATACGGTTGGTCGCCAATAGAGTTATGAAAGAAAAAAAAGTGAAACTCAACTATAAAATAGGTGCAATGATTGAGATACCACGGTCAGCTCTTAATGCAGCAAATATAGCTAGTTCATGTGACTTCTTTAGTTTCGGTACAAATGATTTAACACAGATGACACTCGCCTTTTCAAGGGATGACGCGGAAGAAAAGTTCTTAGATACCTATATCGAAAAAGGAATTGTGTCAAAGAATCCATTTGTGGTTTTAGATAAAAAAGGACCAGGTAAATTAATAGAGATTGCAATGAGGGATGGGAAGAAAGTAAACCCAAATCTTGAAACTGGAGTCTGCGGAGAGCATGGTGGTGATCCCGAATCAATAGAATTTTTCCATAGCATTGGTTTGGATTATGTAAGCTGCTCGCCCTTTAGAATACAAATTGCAAAATTAGCAGCAGCAAAAGCACAGATTAAAAATCCCAAGTAGATATATGAACAATTAGTAACTTTTAATTAGTAGTCTTGTAAGTTTTAGTTAGTTTTTTTTTTTAGTTTGGATTATTAGATTTATGGAAGATTCAAAGAAAAAACCCGATTGGGAAATCGCAGAAAAGATCGCAGAAAATAAACTACCGAGCCATTGTTCTTTAATTCCATTTGATACGATAGAGAAGGCGCTGGATAAAGTTAATTTTGGTGAGCATAAGCGCAATTATGATAGCCCCTTTTATAAAACACTAAATGGAAAATGGAAATTCAATTGGGTAAAAAAACCTCGAGATCGACCGCAAAACTTTTGGAAAGTGGATTATGATATAGACTCTTGGGACGAAATACTGGTTCCGAGCAATTGGCAGAGACATGGTTACGGAATTCCCATCTATACAAACGTGAAATATCCATATAGCATAAATACCAAGGAAATTCCGAGCATAGATCACGAAAATAATCCTGTAGGTTCTTACAGAAGGAACTTTACAGTGCCCGAGTGGTGGCTTGAAGAGAAAAGAAAAATTTTTCTGCATTTTGATGGCGTGAAGTCTGCATTCTATCTATGGATTAATGGCAATTACGTAGGATATAGCCAAGGCAGTATGACACCAGCAGAATTTGATATTACAGATAAATTACGCACAGGTGAAAATACCATCGCAGTAGAAGTATATCGATGGTCTGATGGATCCTATTTGGAAGATCAAGATATGTGGCGTCTTTCTGGTATCTATCGAGAAGTTTTTCTATATTCTACATCACAAGTACACTTGAGGGATTTCTTTATTAAGACTCATTTTGATGAGCGATACAATGATAGTAAATTAGAAGTAGATGTGTCTGTTATCAATTATTCCGAAACTCCGGTCTTGGGTTATAAAGTTAATGCAATTGTATTTAATACGTCTAAATCAGAAGTTTGTAAAATTACGGAAGATTCAATTCAAATCGGACCAAAAAGCGAAATTCAAATGAATTTAACTGATAATATTAGTTCTCCTAAACAATGGAGCGCTGAAATACCAAATTTATATCAATTAGTACTTGTTCTGACCGACAATAGGGGCAATATTGTTGAAATTGAGACTCAACGGTTCGGTTTTCGACAAGTTGAAATAAAAAATAGTCAAATACTGATTAATGGTAAACCGATATTCTTTAAAGGAACTGACAGACATGAGCACGATCCCGAAAAAGGACGAGCAGTTCCCGTGAGTCGAATGATAGAAGATATCAAACTAATGAAACAACATAATATAAATGCAGTTCGCACCAGTCATTATGCAAATCATCCTATATGGTTTGAATTATGTGATGAATATGGTATTTATTTAATCGGTGAAGCAAATGTAGAATCTCATGAACTTAGAACAATCGTCCCTAAAAGTGATCCACAATGGACTGATACTTGCGTCCAGCGAATGGTAAGAATGGTTAATAGGGATAAAAATCACCCTTCAATACTATTATGGTCACTCGGTAATGAAGCGGGATTTGGGGATAATTTCAAAAAGATGGCTCAAGCAGCACGAGATATTGACCCTACAAGATTTATTCACTATGAGCAAGATTATCTATGCGAAACGGTTGATGTTCAATCCACTATGTATAGTTCAATTGATAAAATGGAGAAATTTGGGAAAAGAAAAAAAATCGGAAAATTAGAACCGCATATGTATGAAAATATGCCCGTAATTCTCTGTGAATATGAACACGCTATGGGCAATTCATGTGGTGACTTTCAAGCGTATATTGACGTATTTGAGAAATATCCTCATCTTCAAGGGGGCTTTATTTGGGATTGGGTAGATCAAGGGCTCAAGGAAACAGATGACAACGGAATTGAGTATTGGACATTTGGAGGAGATTATGGGGATGAGCCAAATGATGAAAACTTCTGCTGTAATGGTTTAGTAAGACCTGATAGAAAACCAAATCCTCATCTTTATGAGATTAAGAAAGGATATCAGTCAATAAAAACAACACCTTTGGAACATAGTCACGGGAAGATTTTAGTTAAGAACAATTATTTATTTCAGAATTTGAACATCTTCGAGCTGGTCTGGCAAGTTTTAGCAGACGGGAAATCTATTCAAGGAGGCTGTATATTTGATTTAGATATCAACCCAGGCGAGGAGAAAGTAATTGATTTATTAATCGAAAAGGACTTTTTTGAAAATGAAAGCAACTTAAACCCTGGAGAGGAATATTTCATAAATTTGTTCTTCCAATTAAAAACTAATCAACCATGGGCACCACAAGGACATAAAGTAGCTAGCGATCAATACAAGTTAAAAATTGAATCGCCACCGAAAGAAAGTATAAAAACCGATAATATGCCCGACCTCCACTTAAAAGACGGAGAAAAAGAGAGCATTATAATAGAGGGTGAGGATCTTCTAATTCAGTTCAATAAGATAAATGGACAATTAGAAATATATCAATATAAGGATCATAATTTCATACTGGATCCTCCAAAGCCCAATTTATGGAGAGCTGCTACTGATAATGATCGCAGAGGAAGGATAGACTTCTTTTTGGGTTATTTTCATCCCGATTTTCAAGATCAATATAGAGAATTCATCGGTATTGATGTGTTAAGGATTAAAAACAATATAATTCAAGTGACCTCAAAAACACTGCTTGCAGACGGTGATGAAAGTGACGATATAGATTACGATGATGAAGGACAGTCAGAATACAAGACAATCTATACTATCTATGGTGATGGCACTATACATATTGAAAATAGTTTCTATCCCAAAGCGTCATGCCCCCGAGTAGGAATGTCTATGAAAATTCCAAACAAATACAGACAAGTAACTTGGTATGGACGAGGTCCGCATGAATCTTATTTGGATCGAAAAACAAGTGCTCTAATAGGTCATTATTCACTGGATATCGAAGAATTTATTCATGATTATGTCATGCCTCAGGAAAATGCAAATCGGACCGATACCAGATGGTTTGCTCTTTTAGATAATGACCAGAAAGGGCTACTGTGTATTGGAGATCAAGAATTAAGTTTTAGCGCTTGGCCTTACTCTCAAGAGAATCTAGATGAGAAACGACACATTAATGAACTACATCCACGAGCAGACTTCATTACGGTGAATATCGATATCAAACAAATGGGTATTGGAGGTATGGGATGCGGCAGTCTTCCGAAACAAAAGTTTATGATTGAACCTAAACTATACACGTATGGTTTTTCTATAATCCCCTATTCCTTAGAAATGGGTGAAATAGAGAAAATGAATAGAAAGCGATATCCCAAATCAACCCGAAATAATTAATTGTAGCAAAATGCGGGCTTGTAAAAGCGCATTCATCGATATTTGCAACTGACCCCCATAATATTATGTGTATACATTTGTATCATGGTGTTTACATCCAGATTAAAAAATAATATGATGTTGTATCAATCTGTGTTGTTATAAGATGATGAGCTGAAAAATTGAAAGAAAATAAATAAATTAAGAATGGAATGTAAGAATGATGAAGATTTTTATCAGTTATGTGGGGCAAGAGTTGGACAGGTTTTCGATCCCAGAAATTGCTTCAAGGCTGGAAAAACACCCCAAAATTGAGCACGTATACTATTGGCACCGCGATAACAGCGCATATGAAACCATAAGAGATTATATGGAACACGGCATTGAAGATAGTGA
>WJKO01000782.1 GCA_014729055.1 Promethearchaeota archaeon
AATTCAACCAGTCGATCTTTTATGTCTCGAAAATTCAGCAAGAAATGGTCAAAATAAATCTCAGAATCCATATTTTCATTATATAAGTCCTCTAAATAGATATCCCACAGAAGTCTAAATGATTTTTCCAAGTAATTATACGCTTTTTTCTTTTTCGGATGATTATATATGTGATTAAAATTGAATTCATACAAGTCTAACAACGTGTTGAAAATATCCTCACTATATGCGATATAATTGTGATCTATTGAATTTTCAATCAAATCGCTTATTAAAGTGTTGAGAATTTCTCTATTATTTTTTCCCAAATTAATTTTAATTCGATTGGGCAAGTCCCGGAATCCAATAATATTTAGACTTTCGGCTTCGCGAATGTCTCGCGAAATATACGAAATTGTATCTACATATCGAACTAAGATACCTTCCATAGTATTGGGAATTATATTAGGTGTTTTCTCATTAAATTGTGCTATATTCATTCGTTTTTCTAATGCTTTCCAAGAAAGATTGTTTGAGTCTGGTTTAATTAGTTTTTCATGGAGCTCTCCGTTATGAGATAGAATACCGTCCAGAGTCTGTAAGGTGAGATTCAACATTTCTATCTCTTTTAGAAACCAAACACTCTCAAGGTTGTGTCTAAAATATCCTATACCATTCTCTTGACAAATTCTCGAAAGGAATCGTTCTCCATCGTGACCGAATGGACAATGTCCAATATCATGCCCTAAAGAAATTGCTTCCGTTAAATCCTCATTAAGTCCGAGTATCTTTGCGATATATCTGCCAATTTTGGATACCAGCTGAACATGCATCAAACGATGCTGAAACAAATCGGAATCGACCCAGAAAAAGACTTGAGTTTTGTCGGCGGATCGTGCAAAACTAAAACTGTGAATAATTCGATCTGCGTCTCTGCAAAAGTTCGGTCGTAATGATTCGCGATAGACGGCACGTTTTCGCTTTGCGTCTTTACTTAATGTTGCGTATGGTTTTAAAATCCGCCCTTCTAGTTTGTTATTTCTTGCGCGTATGTTTTCGTTTAATTTATCGAAGTCCATGCAAATCTAATTTGGTTACTAGAGTCCGCTGTTTTTTAATTTTTTTAGTAGTCTTAATCGCATAAAGAGTATATTTTTTAGTGGTCTGATAAATAAGAGATTCGCGATTATAGATAATATGGAAATTAGATTAAGATTTCCCTATAAGATGAGTTTAGTAAGGAAAAAATTTTACATCTTATTTTCTTAAAACAAATACAGGGAAATGAAAAAAACAAAGGTTTTTCTTAAAAGTCTTCAAAATGACCATCAAAATGAAAGTTTTACTCAATATAAAGCTCTAAATCGTGAACTGGCAGAAGAGGTAGAGAAAAATATTCGAGAAATATTAGAGGCACTCGGCGGAGCCAATCTTCTAAAAAGTTCTAAGGATGTGTACATTAAACCGAACGGAATCGATGCAAAACCCTATGCATTTACGCGTGTTGAGGTTTTAGCGTCAATAATAAAATATTTTAAATGTGCTGGTGCGAGAAATATTTATTTATTTGAGAATTCAACGCAGAGCAATTATACAAGATTGGTATTTGAAGCAACAGGATATCATAAAATCTGCAAGAAATATGGCGTTCATCCTATTTATTTAGATGAAGAAAAAACCAAGCAATTCAATTTTAAGGAACCTGCATCTCAAAATATGGACATGAAGAAGAAATACAGGTCAAACCAAGATAAACGAAACCAATCTAATGAGAAAAGCGAAACGAATGAAATAGAAAAGAACCAATATGATTTAAAGACTTTCGCCATGTCAAAGACTATTGTTGATAAACTTATCAGAGAGAAAGATGCAAATCTGTATATAAACGTTCCAAAATTGAAAACACATTCAATGGGTATCGTCACTTTGGGAATAAAAAACCAGTGGGCTTTCCCCATACATTTACATCGCGGATATGATCATAATTACAATTTGCATTCAAAATTAACGGAAGTTTTGGAAATCATTGAGCCCGACGTGACAATAATTGACGGGATCGAGGGAACCATCCACGGACATTATCCTGCTACCTCACTCGCTGATAAACAAGTTGTACCATTCAAGGTATTAATAGGTGGAAAAAATGTTGTCGCTACTGATATTGTAGGTGCACGAGTTTTTGGGATTAAGCCGGAAGAAGTTCCCCATATAAAAATAGCAATTGAACGTGGGCTGAGCCATGGTGTAACCAGTCTCGATGATATTGATGTGATAGGAGATCTCAGTCAATTCCAGAAGAAATATCCTTATACTCTAATTCAAGAATTTCATCCGGATGTAAATATCGTAAAGGGAAGTAAACTTTTATGCCCAGAGGGTTGTAAAAATAATCCTTTGACTCTGTTGCAAATTCTTTATTTCGATTATAATGCAAAAGGTGGCTGGGATTTGGTGATCGGTAAAGGGCATGATACCGAAATTATTGACAAATTACATGGACCAGTATTGATTGCCGGACATTGCGCAATAGAAGAAGTTGGAGAACGGCTTATTAACCGTTTAGGGCGGAGTAGGGTTTATTTAAGTGGATATTGTAATGATTTAGCCGCAACTGCATCAGCTATGCTAAGATTAAGCAAGGTCAATGTATTAAAATTAGTTAATGTGAATCCTTTACGAGCGATATGGATTTTAATGAATGTTAAGTTGCATAAATCACACGCAAAGGCTCCTTCTCTGTTCTGTAATTTATTTAAAATGGTTTAAAACATAAAGATACATGGCTACTAACAGATCGGGCAGCTCGTCGTCCTCTTGGACGACGTAGCAACCTTGCTATGGATCCAGGCTTTGTTGAACAAATGGAACAAGATAATAGTTATTTTGGAGCATATTTCGTGATCTTAAATGAATTCCTGATAATATTCCGAATTTCATCTAAACTGGAAACGGATCCGTTTGCATATGCTTGCACCATAATATTTCCGACCGCCGCAGCTTCAATTGGACCAGTATATACATCAATTCCCAATTCATTTGCGGTCAATTGGTTTAAAAGTACGTCTTGAGAACCGCCCCCTACAATATGGAGTGTTTCGATTTTATATCCAATACCTTCTTCAATTAATTTCAAGACTTCTTTATACCGGATGGCTAACGAATCGTAGATACATCTTGTAATCTCCCCGGGACTCTTTGGAACTATTTGTCCGGTTTCTTGACAAAATTCTTGTATTTCTTTGACCATATTCTCGGGATTAAAGAACCGTTTATCATCAACTGATATTACTGATCGCTTTGATTCAACCTTCTCTGCTAGTTCCGATAATTCTCCGTAGCCAATAAGTTTTCCACCTTGCTTTAACGCGCTTTCATCCCAAATTGCTTTTGATCGCTGCAACAACCAAAGTCCCATAATATTTTTAAGATATCTTATCGTATTGAACGCTCCACCCTCATTTGTGAGATTTAGTTTTCGCCCTGTTTCATTTATTACGGGTTCCTTAATCTCGACACCCATTAGGGACCAAGTGCCCGATGATAAATATGCGCATTTATCTCTGACCATAGGGACTCCAATAACCGCGGATCCCGTATCATGACTCGCTATTGCATAAATTGGTATATCGCTAAGTCCAGTTTCTTTTTGTACGTTTTCGGTCAAAATACCGATTTTTTCTCCCGGGAAATGTAATTCGGGGAAATTGTCTTTACTAATACCGAATGGTTTGAGTAAATCCTCAGCAAACTCTTTTTTGTGGGCATCAAATAATTCAGTCGTGGTTGCGTTCGTATATTCTGTTGAAAGCGTACCCGTTAATAAATAATTGAAAAAATCGGGTATCATACATATAGTTTTTGTTCTTTTTAGGATATGAGGGTATTTCACTAATATTCCTGAAAGATGGACCAATGCATTCAAGTCTAGATCTTGAATTCCCGTTATTTCATACACGCGTTTCAGATCAAACAATTCTTTCTTTTTTTGCACACCTTCTTTTATTAAATCGTCGCGATAGTGGAATGGCTGGCATGCAAGCTCTCTATCTTCTGTAAGATAGACTAAATTCACGCCCCAAGAATCAATACCAATTCCTTTTAGATTCAGATCTTGGAGATTTGCTATCTTTTTAAGCCCCACCTTAACTTCTTCCCAAAACCGAAACACATTCCAACGCCATGTATTAAAGAGAAAAAAGCCCTCAGTCGGGAAACGATGGACCTCTTGATATGATACTTTTTTATTTTTCAGTGTACCCAAAATAATCCTTGCCGTACTTGCACCGAAATCAATACCAATATATTGCTCGTTCATATATTGAGTAATATATAAACAAATTATATAAAATTATATAAACAAATTATATAAAATCTGTGTCTCCGACAACCTCGCCACTTCGACACACCACTAATATATAGATACATGAAAAAAAATTATTGCGAATAAAGAGTATAGAGATCGTGCGTAAAATCATGATAGACATACATCCGAAAGATATTATTAAAGTATCAGGGTATGAGGATTTTGTCCGGCAAAAGATGAGGGAATTAGTGGAAAAAAGTCGGATCAACATCCAAAATTATCTTGTAAATACACCGGATGGGGTTCAAGCATATAAGGGCTGTTGGGTTCGCGATTTTACGATGCTATGTGAAAGTAATATATCAATAATTGATGCGGAGTTTATCAAACAAGGCTTAGATCTTTTCTTTACCAATCAAGGATCTAATGGTGAAATCCCAGACTGGGTTCCTTATACGAAACATAAACCAGTGGTTTATCATTTATTCAATAAACATCATTTTCTGGATAACCCATTCTGGCTAGTTAGATTAATGGTGTTATATCTTCAAAAAAGTAACAATGTAAATTATTTCATCAAACATGAGGATGATTTATTGCAAGGTTTAAAATCTGAAAACCTCTGGAATAACCTCGATTTACTGCTTCAGATTGATGAACGTAATTTGAGAGATGACTGGGGTTTTACGGATTGTATTAAAAAGACAGGTGTTGTACTTTTTAGTAATCTCCTTAAAATCGATGCATTACGCAGTTTCTCAATAATCTACGGATACATGGATGAAAAAGATAAATATGAATTTTATCGAGAGCAATGTTCAGAGCTAGTAGCAAAACTGGATGTTTTATGGGATCCACATGAATCTCTATATTATTCTGCTACTGAAGTTGGGAGAAAGATTGATATATGGGGGAATGCTTTTGCAGTCTATATTAATGCTCTTCCAGAACCGCGTGAACGTAAAATAGCAAATAGTATCTTTCTGAATCGTGATAAATTTGTTTGGAATGGTCAAATTCGTCATCTTTACCGCGGTGTGTTTTGGGATGAGTTTCTTCCTGGTGCAGAAAATTTGGCGAAACATCTTAATACATATCAAAATGGAGCATACTGGGGGACGCCGGCTGGATGGGTTGCCTATGCTTTTGAGAAAGCAAAAGCGGGAGCGGGGCGGGACCTTCTTATTGATCTTCTCTCCTTTTATAAGGAAAACGGAATCTATGAATGTACCTATCCTGAACCGATGTCTAAAATAAGGAAAATGTTCAGTAGAAACATATATAAAAAATGTCCCCATTATGTTGCGTCGTTAGCTCTCCCTGCAAGAGTAATGAAATTGTAGATAGGATTATAGTATCTCTACTTTTCAGCTTATTGAGGGTTTTTCCGCGTAAAGTTTAGCAAACTTTTCCCTGCATTCTTCAAGTATATCTGGGTTTAATTCTTTGTAATTTTTGGTCTGACCTGGATCCTCTTTAAGATTATACAATTGCTCGCGATGTGTTCCCTCGTCGTATAAAACATATGCCCAATCTTGCCCCCATATTCCTCTGCCGACTTCGCATTCTATAGGTATCCATCTCTCTGTATCTTCAATATCCGCTTTTATCAAAGGTAAAATACTTCTTCCTGTAAAACGATTATTTGCAGCTACTTTTATATCTGCGATCTCACAAACAGTTGGAAGGAGATCCAATCCCACACTAATCGGATTTTTTACAACACGTCCTTTGGGCAATACATGGTTCCATTTAATTAAAAAAGGTACCTCAACTGCTTCTACATACTGGGCCGTTTTATGTTCTAATTTATGCGAAGCATCATGGTCTCCATGATCTGATGTGAAAATAACAACTGTGTTCTCGCTATTTGGACCAGTTTGTAATGCATCAAGTACTTGTCCTATTTTTTCATCCACTTTTTCAGTTAATTTCGCATAGATATAGCGATGCTGCCGCCATTTGAGTTCATTCCAACTTTCACGGGCATAACCTCGAAACTTACGTTTAAACAGAGAACGCACACCTTCAGGTTCGTCCGTTTGTGGTTCATGGTTCTTAGGTAGATCTGGTAAAACTGCAGGTGATTTGCCATTTTCAGTTTCTTCAAGTAGTGATAGTACGTTTCTGAGTTCTACTCTCTTACGATCCAACCCGAGCTTAGTTAAGAGTTTTTTGAATTTTCCCGTTCGTTGTTTTTCTTTATTTTCTCTATAATCATTTATCGTCATGTAGCAGACATCATGAGGATTGATAAATGAAATTACTAAAAGAAAGGGTTGATCATGTTCTTTTTTTAGAAATTCCGCGGATTCTCGTGCAAGCTGATCCCGCTCGTCTCGAGTGAAATATGTAAAGCCAATATCTTTTGCCTTAAATGTTGGAAAATGCTCCTTGCCGCCATAAAACGTTTTATATTCTGCCTTTTGAAGTAAATGACCCATTCCGTTCGCTAAAATTGCATCAGAAACTTTTGAAATCACTCTTGCATCCTCGTTGCAACGAAGTTTAATTTCGCTTGGTCTCAAACCAGTAAATAGGGAAAAGCGCGCTGGAACACAGACGGGGTTAGTACATAAAGCTTGGTCAAATCGTACGCCGTTCTTCGCTAACCTATCTAAAGCCGGTGTATTAACATTAGCATTGCCCGTGCAACTCATCATGCGAGAGTTTTGTTGGTCAGTGATAATAATTAAAATATTCGGCTTTTTTTCACTCATTATTTGGAATTCCTCTATTTTTTTTATTTGCTTTTACATTGCCCCTAGATCTAAGCTCTTCAGTCCTTTCAGAAATAATTTTTCGTTTATTTGCCTTGTTTTCTGTGAATTTGCTGGAAATTTTTCTCCAAAAGTATATTGCTGGGATATAGAAAAGTACCATCGCCATAAAAATATATTTTAAATCGATTATTTCAAACAAGAAGTTCAATATTATATATTGAAATGCAAAAATCAAATTCGTTATTCCCTTACTCAGCTGGTCGCTTAGATATATCATGGATTGAGATGTTCCTTGGTGTTCGGGAAGATTCACTTCTAATAATACGGGGTTTTTATTAATTGCCATGGGTCCCGCACACATACTGCCGACAAATGCAATGAAGAAATATGCTATATATGAGGGATATTGCTCAAATATCGCTGAAACCACGATTACATACTTGTCGATGTTAAAGGTTGTATCAGTTGGATCGATTGAGAGACCGAGAGAATTATAATCAATTGGGACGATAAAAAGAAATGCGCTGATAAGGAGTGGTGTGGCTACCATTAACCCCCAATATGCGAGCTTCGGCTGTATATTTGGGCGTTTTTCACTTAGTTTATCAATAATAGGACCCATAAAAATAACACCGGCAAAATAACCAAGTGCGATCATTGCTGAGAATATTTCTGCAATTTCTGTTCGAAACGCGGCTGGAACTGTTTGGAACGGGGATATTTCCATATAATATATTAAAAAGCTGCCCAATGTAGCCACTGGAATTACTGAGAAAAAGCTCGCATATAACAACCAGCGATTTGTTGGAATCTGCCATAATTTTTTCAAGTCCTCTTTCTTAATACGAAAGTCATATTTGACTAATCCCGCCCGCATATTCATGCCTAATTCAGGATCTAATTCTTCAACTGAACTGGATCCTCTGCTGGGAAACTTCGCCAGCGATAAGAGAATGAAACACCCAACACTTAATAATGCGATTAAGGCAAACGAAAATTGCCAAGCCAATCCCCAGATATTCATAGATGCTAAGAATCCACCTATGAAATTTGCGATCCCATTTGCGAGCGAACTGATCAGCGCGAGAGTTGCTGCAAGAGTCGACCAATGTTTAGCGGGTACGATATCTGCCATAATGCTATAAGATGCAGGTAAATGCGATCCGATTCCAAACGCCGTGACGACTCGACCAAGTATGAAAATGGAGAAAAATGCTTTGGATCCGGCAGGAGCAAATGCACATATAATTGATCCAATGCTCCATACCAAAATGGATAAGTGCATAACCTTTTTTCGATTTATTTTATCAATATAATACGCCCAAGCAATTGTCACAAAAGCAGCAATTATTATGATGAATGCTTCCATAATCATAATCGGGACGGGTGCATCCAAAGAGTATGCGTTTTGCACGTCAGCATATATACTTGGCAAAATATTGTATTGCATAATCGCAATAAACGAAAAGCTGACCATAATTAACAGTGTATACCCGTTTCTTGCTATTATTTTCCAATAAGTTTTTTTATCCAAATGAAATACCTCTTATAAGATGGTATTAAATAGAAAATTTAAAAGGTAACATATTTTTGGTGAAGTTGGTGTAGATTAAGAGTAAAGTGGTCCTAAATTACGACATGCACGGTAGTCTGCACCCTCTTTATCTTCAGTGCCAAACAATTTCCAGTCATTTGGACGAAAGATCCTCGATTCGGGAACATTATGCATTGCAACCGGAATTCTTAATAATGCAGATAATGCTATTAATTCACTTCCGATATGCCCATAACATATAGCTCCATGGTTTGCGCTCCAGTTGTTCATTACGTCATAAACGCTTTTAAACGCGCCTTTTCCCGTGAGACGGGGAACAAACCAAGTAGTAGGCCATGTTTCATTCGTTCTCTTGTCTAAAATATCGTGCATTTTCTTGGGTATATCGACAGTTTTTCCCTCTGCTATTTGTAAAATCGGACCTAATCCTTTCACTAAACTAATTCGAGACATTGTAACTGGCATATTTCCTTTGGTGAGAAAGTCTGTTGAAAATCCCCCGCCCCGAAAATAAGTTTTAATTGCGGGTCGCCATAGGGTTGCTTCCAAACATTTTTTAACATCTTCACCTGTTACCTCCCAAAATGGTTTTATTGCTGGTAATCCTGGCGAATCTGATGATTTTGACAGTCGTGACAAAGACTGTTGTCCTGTTCCGTCAAGACAAGTTGGTCCGGAATTAATTAAATGGATAAATCCATCTTCCGCTTCTTTTGGTAAGTCCATGCCCGTCACTCGTTTAACCGCTCGTGGACTCCAATATGTTCTAACGTCCGAAAAAATTTGAGCACTTCCGCTAATCAGATGCCCAAATAGCATACAAACACCATTTAGACTATCATTTTCAGTCGCAATAATATAGGGTTGTCTGATACCATTCCAATCGAAAGAAGAATTTAATACTGCTTCTAAGAAGTCTCCGTTAGGCATAAAATCTGTCCATTGGCGTTGACCTTGGAAGCCAGCACAGATCGCATTATGTCCGAGAGATTCTTCACCGAATCCTAATTCTTTCAATTTCGGATTTCCAACCATCAGATCTCTAACAATAAGTGCTTCCTTGATAACAGTTGCCCATGTGTCGTCTAATTCTTCCCGCGACCATTTATGTTCTTCCTCATTTACATCCGTTCCTTCTTTGCAATTGGCTTTAACCCATTTTAGTGCTTTTTCATATTCGTCAGTATCATATACTTCAAGTTTAATCCGTCGAATCAGCTCTGACATGTCAACGTATTCATTTCGCATCCCTAAGTAATCTTGGAAGAATCCGTCTTTAATAATTGAGCCAGCAATACCCATACTCACATTTCCAACTGAGAGATAAGATTTTCCACGCATCCAAGCAACAGCAAGAGCTGATTTTGCAAATGTAAGAAGTTTTTTCTCAACATCAATCGGAATTGATGAATCATCAATATCTTGGACATCACGCCCGTATATCCCAAATGCCGGCAATCCCTTCTGGGCGTGAGCTGCTAATACGGCAGCCAGATAAACCGCTCCAGGCTTTTCCGTACCGTTGAATCCTAAAATTGCTTTAGGTGTATATGGATCCATGTCCATGGTTTCGCTACCATAACACCAGCAAGGTGTTACCGTTATTGAAACTCCAACGCCTTCTCTTTCGAAAATCTCTGCGGCTTCTGCTGCTTGAGCTACGCCGCCTATTGTTGGGGTGATCACACATTTGACGGGCATACCATTAGGGTGTGTTATCTTTTTTTCTAAAATGTCTGCGACACTTTTTGCAAGGTCCGCAGTCTGTATTTCTAAAGATTCACGCACGCCTTTTTCTCTTCCGTCAATCGTGGGGCGGATACCAATTTTAGGAATTCGACCCCGAAGTCGTTTTTTTCCAATATGTTTTTGCATAATTCATGATTATTGGAAATGGTTAAAATATTTTATTGACTTCACATTTAATAGAAGAGATCATACAAATAGCATAATAAATAGAAGAGAGTATTAATTAAATGAAAGACGTGAAGAGCTACGTAGAAAAGTGGGATGATGAAGCTTCAATATACGATAAGAAGTTCTATAATAATCCCATTTCTCTATATATGCGACGAATTAATCTAAAGCTTTTAACAGATTATTTTGAGGAAAAACATAGTCTATTAGATTTAGGATGTGGCACCGGTGATGAAGCCATTGTACTCGCTAAACGCGGTCATGATATCACGGCTATTGATATATCTCCAGCTATGATCGAAATTGCGAAGAAAAAAGCCGAAAAATTCGGCGTTAAGGATAATATAGATTTCAAGACATTATCAATTGAAGATTTAGAGTCCGTGAAAGGACAGAAGTTCGATGGTATTTATTCCTCTTTGGGACCATTAAATTGTATAAAAAATCTAAATGCAATCATACATAATATGTATAATCTTTTAGATGAAAATGGTTATTTGATCGCTTCTGTAATGAATAGACGTTGTATGAGCGAATTTTTTTATTACATTGCTAAGAATCGATTTAAAAAAGCCCGGAGAAGGCTGGGAAGAGAGAAATTAGTCGTTGAAATTGGTACACAATCAAATCAAATAGCATGTCGTTTTTATGATGTATTTGAATTCTATAAATTATTCACGGACACATTCAAGCTGGTAGAGATCTTTTCCTTTCCGATAATTTTACCGCCGCCATTCAGCAGAAACTATTCTAAGATCTTTAAGAGAGCCAGATTGGTATTGGAAAAAGTAGATGAATTTCTAACTAAACTGCCGATTATAAATCTATTCGGGGATCAGATACTTGGGATCTTTCAAAAGAAATGATACGAATAACAACATTAAAGGTTGAATTAAAGATTCAAAATGAAATGTATTAATTATTGGCTACTCTTAAGTTGAAAATGAAGGTTGTCTTCACCCAATTCGACTTGCCCATTATTTTGCAGATATTTTAAAATTGAGTAAATTGTTCCTTCTCGTGTTGCATAACCACTTAGATATTTCTTCATTGTAATTACACGCGTCACAAGTTCGGGGATCCTCATTGGTCGCTCTTTAAGTGCCTCAATTACGCTATTTTTATAACACTTTACTCGGTTTAATGCCTCTTGAAGCAATGCTTTTATTTTTTCTCTTCCTTCATAGATTCCATAATGTGAAGTCATCAATGCATCTATGTCTAATTTCAACAATCGTTCATAGGCGTAAATTGATCCTTCATAATCGGAGAGCGGATTGTTTAAAGAAACGATTGGTATTAGTTCACCCTCTCTACTTTCTTTAAAACTAATTATATCTCCGCTGATTAAAATTTTAAGGTCACGATCACTGAAATGAACTAAATATGCTAAATGAGACTTGATGTGACCTGGTGTTGATAAGACTTCAATATATTCGCTATCATCCCCATTAAGCATTATTTTTTGATGTTCTTCTAAACCCAATACGTTGGAAACTGGTTTTCTTTTCCCGTAAAGAAAATTAAAACCGAGATTTAGAAGGAAAACTGGCATTTTGGAAATTTCTTTCATCAATGATCCTACTTCATCCAGTATTTCGTTCTTTACATTTTCAGGATATTCTATTGTATGTAAAGCATCTTTATTGTAATAGACGGGTATATCGCCAATAGCATCTTTAAAAAAATTGATCCCTTGCACGTGGTCTGGATGGCTGTGAGTTATTAAAATAGCATTCGTTTTTTTTATATCTATCCCATCTTCTGTCATTGCTGAAAGGACTTTTTTTCCCATTCCCCCTGCGGTAGTGCCGCAATCAATCATGAATTGCTTGAAGTTGTCTGAACCCTTTACTATATAGATATTCGAACCGAAACTGCCAGGAATAATACTTCTTCGTCCGGGATAATAGAAAATATTTTTATTAAATCGCATGTATTAAAAAGAATTAAAACATGTATTAAAAAGAATCTCAGAAGTCATATTTACTGCTTTAGAATTTAATGAAACCTTATTAGATCTACTAATTAAATAAATAAATGTTTAAGAAAATATTTTAAGAAGTAAGAATTTTTATGAAAGTATTGATGCTAAATGATAGATGAACTTAAGAAACTCGAAGATGTCCTTAAGAAATACAAATCCGAATACTCATGGATCCATAACATGGCATTGCTCTCAAGAAGTGGTTTAGTCATTGCATCTGTTTTGGAAAATGATTTCGCAGAAGCCAAAATAGCAGCAATTGGTGCAATGTTATTATCCAACGCCGACCGCTCTCTCATAGCATCTAATAGCGGAGAACTTAATGGCATAATTATCATCGGTAAAGAGAGAAAAATAATCTTAATGCCGGTAGATTATCATGATACAATTATTTTTCAATGTGAGTCTCATATAAATCATGATGAAGTTATAGATATAATCTCTAAACTCATCAATGAATTACTTAAACTCTTAGGGACTTTATGATATTGAAATGAACATTTCAGAAATCCTGCCGTTGATTAATTTCATTTTACCTTGTTCTTCAAAGACTTTTTTCATTTCAGTATAGATTGTCTCTTTGGATGCACCTTTCTTAAAAGTGAGGCGTGTTTGATAAAGTGCTATTTTTGATTCGTCAAGATTTCCCAAAAAATGCAAAACAACTCTTACTTCTTCGCGAATCTCCACACTATTCTTTTTTTCCTGGTCTACATGGAAAAAGATCTCATCACCAACGCGTTTTGGAAGAAAAAGCATAAAATTTTCCAGATCTTCGATGTCAAACACAATCATTTTAAACTCAAATCCTTTAGCACTTACTAATTAGCACTTATTAATTGGCACTTAGCTAATGTTTCGGCTGTTGTTTCGATAGATTATGTATCCTAAAACAATTAGGACTGATGAAATTGATGAATAAATGATAATCCATATAGGTAGATGAGGTATTCCAGTGTATAAATAATTGATAGAAGTTTCAGTTGACGCAGTTTGATTTTCAATTAAACTACCGCGGTAGTAGACAAATACGGTATATTGACCGTGAGGAACTGAAGAAAAAACGACTTGTCCTTGTCCATTTGTTTTCTTTGGAGCTATCTGATACGTTTCTGATTCTGACATTACCGTGCCATACAAAACGCCCTCATAATATAACACCAATTCGGCTTTTTCAACTGGAATCTGTACTCTGTCTAGGATAATAACATTTAAAGAGTTTGTACAGATATAATTCACAATAATTCTATCCGTTTCACCTTTAACAAGATAATATTCGCTTCCACTCATTGTAAATGTAAATGTTGTTCCTGCTGGACCGATATAAATTCCCTCTCCTGTTGTATAATTCATATCACTTTTTTCAATATCTCGTTCAAGTTCACTGCTTATAGATAAGATATTAGGATAAGGTAAAGTAGATTCATTAAATTGAAAATAAGATATTGGAATATCATCGGGACCTTCAATGCATCCGAGTTCAAAATGTCTTGCTCGTTGATCTCGTCCGTATTTTAGAAGATCTAGACTCCAGTAATTTTCTCCGTTTGCATATCTGAATTCTAATGTAAAATTGGTCCAAAAATTAATACAAAATTTGGTAACATTAGTTTTTGAATTAAATTCGACCGAATTATTTGTATTTTTTGTATATTCTTCGAATTCTGTAATAGTTGCATCGCTGATTGACCCTGTATATGTCGTCATATTATATCCATACAGGTCATCTTGGCTGGGCAGATTAACTAAAACATCCACTGTTGCATTTAAATCCGTCTCTCCAATGGCTACGGAATAATTATATACACCGTCGACATTTTGACTTTGTTCCGCAATGTATGGTAGTTCCTCATTCATATCTAAAGGATTTACTTGTTTTAAAAACCAATTTGAAACCGTGAGATTGTAATCGAACACAAAACCCATGTTGAGAGTACCATTTTCATTTTGATTGTAGTAATAAGAATAGTTATATAAG
>WJKO01000074.1 GCA_014729055.1 Promethearchaeota archaeon
AGTATGATCTGAAGGTTAAAGAAAATATAGGGTATGTTTCCGAGGAATCACTTATCTATAAGTCCCTTACACCTCAAGAAATGTTTGATTTTATTGCTTCTATCAGAAAACTCGACCGAAAAGAAACCAGCAAAATTGTTAAAGATTTGTTAGATTCTTTTGAAGCGATGAAGTTTTATAGAAAACCCATTGTGACGTTAAGTAAGGGAAATAAACAAAAAATGCAGATTATAGCTGCTCTCATGCATGATCCCGAGTTATTAATTATGGACGAACCAAATGCAGGATTAGATGCTCGATCAAATCGGATCGTAAAAGATATCATTCAAATTCACAAGGATAATGGCGGAACCGTCTTATTAAGTACTCATATTATGGATATTGCGGAAGACCTTTGCGATAGAATTGGAATCATCAATCATGGAAAAATGGTGGCAGAAGGTACATTAGAAGAACTCAGAAATATCGCAAAGGAAGCAGGAGCTGCCTCACTTGAAGATGTATTTCTAAAATTAACCGAAGAAGATGAATCTGTCAAGATGGTTCTGAAGAAATTGAAAAAGACATTAAAGTAAAGGTGGAGCTGAATGAGTCTACATATAAAATCTAAAAAATATACACGTTCAACCCGTGAATTATATGCTCTTTCGAAGTTTGTTTATAATGAAGCTTTTTTAGAAGGATATTTGAATGCTGCGGGACCTCAAAGAGAAAGATATGTTAAAAATTTGGAAAAAAATACTAATTCAGTCAAAAGGCAAGCGCGATTTCTCAAATTTTTCAGCGGATTGTTTATTGCTTTAATGAGTTTGATTGCGTGGCAACCTTTACAGATCTTTAAAGAGCAAGTTGCTTTGGTTAATGATATAACCTTTAGCGCCTTTCTCTTCGCTATCGCAAGCCCAATAACCATCTTATTCGGGACACATTTTCTCTTTCTATTTACATATGGTATTACTTCCGTCACAGGCATCTTCGGTGGTCAAGCGTTTAAATTATTAGAAATATTACCCTTCAATGATAAAGAGAGGCGGAAAATTCTGTTTTTCACGTTCTTTAAAACACTGAATCTTCAAATCATTGCGATCTTTCTAAGTCTTCCTGTGTTAACTATTATTATCATACGAAATCCTTTCGCGATCTTTATGGCTTTTGTTATATCGGCAATCCATGTATTATTTTGTATTGGACTGATGCTACTCGTTTCAAATTTCATGGCACGTAAAATTTTTACCGTAGATGATATATCCAGAGGAAAATCAATATTGAGAGTGTTGGTCTCACTATTATATATGGTAACAGCCATGTTGGCCGGAATAACATTTAATATCTTGTTTCAGTGGATCGGGGAATTATTTACATCATCTCTTATGATAGGTGAGTCTGGACTTTTCTATAACCAAATATTAAGCTTTGTGCTATGGCCATACTCGTTGGCATATTTATTCGGACTTTCTATACTACCAATGGATGCTACATTATCTAATTTCAGTCAATGGTGGACGATATTAGTTGGTTTCACGATCTCAGTAATATTCATTGCTTATATACTCAAAAAAGGCGTTAACGTCTTAGTAAATGCTACAAAGGAGGAAGAAGGAGGGGGTCACAAAGAGGAGGAAAGTGAATTCACGGATGTAAAAATTAGCACGAAAGGTCCAGTTAAGGCAATTATCAGCAAGGATCTGAAGTTCTTTTTACGTAATTTTCAAATGATGATATATTTGATCATCCCTATCATAACACCTCTCGTAGGTACATTTTCAGCAAGTCCAGCAGTTGAATTTTATCCTCAACAACTGTGGATACTAAACTTAGTGAATCTCATTTATTATGCAATGAGCATAGTCTTTCTCACGATAGCGGTAACAAGCGCGGAAAATGAAACTGGGGATTTGCTCTATTCATTACCGATAAAAAGTATCCAAGTATACAAAGCCAAGCGAACAATAATGGTCCCAACAATGTTATTGTCTTTGATTTTTCCAACGTTCTACATGCTATATTTTGTACCAGAGTATTATCTCATTACAACTTTGAATGCAATTGCGTGGATATTAATTTTTATTTATGGCACAGACTATGCATTAATGCTTTATGCGAGGTTATTTGGGAAGATTAGGAACAAATATGCAATCCTACTGGTCAATGTTTCTAAGAAATCAATAAAATCGATTTTAGGTGTGATATCGATCTTTCTAATAATGGGAATCCCAGAGATATTGATTTTGATACTTACTGCCACTATTCTTCCTCTTGAGCAAATAAACATTATGGTATATGTTATAACGTGTATAATTTCGGCAATCATTATGTTCGTCGTGAGACATTACACCATGAAAACATTTAATGCACCACCATGAATACCATGAAATAATATCTATTTTTTTTTATTATCTATTTTTTGAGATACTCCCACCGGGATTTGAACCCGGATCTATGAGATGAGAATCCATTATCATTAACCGATTAGACTATGGGAGCGTTGATTAAGTGCAAAAGAAGGGAATTGAACCCTCATTCTCAGCATGGAAAACTGTCGTCTTGACGCTAGACTACTTTTGCATGAATTAAAGCCTCGACCCGATTCGAACGGATGTGCTCGGATTCAAAGTCCGATGTGATTGCCACTACACCACGAGGCTGCATTTGGTACTCCCGCCGGGATTTGAACCCAGGACAATAGATAGAAAGTCTAAGATGATTGCCACTACACCACGGGAGCGTTATTAGTAAAGGCTAGATCGAAATATCCCCGTGATTCATTAAAACGATTATTGGTGGGGATACTCTCCCCACTCAAGATCGTGTTGGAAATTCTGATCTTTGCAGGTTTTATTATGTATAATAGTCCAAATATAGAATAGTAAAGAGCTTATTTAAGGGTTGTGCTTCTGACGTGGCTCCGCTCCGCAGAGAAGACTATAGAGTCCACTGATTCTGGGAAAACCTTTGGGAAGTAAAAGGTTTTCATGCCGACCTAAATATCACTTCCGTCAGCAAAACCTTCCCGTAAAACTTTCGAAAGTCCACTCCTTAGCGTAAAGAAGTGGTAATACAAAATAAAGACAATACGCTAACGGAAAATAGTGCCCACTTAACAATCTGTTCGCTGTTGGCTCTGGTCTCGCCCGTTTCGCTCAACAGCCTGGCTACCTTCACGTTCGCGTCCATTTATCATAATGATCACAAAATTAACTCGCTATGAGTTATGGTGATGAATGCATATCCTATATATAAATCTATGGTCATTTTTAAATGATCAAACTTGATCAGGCAGGAACCATTACTGCTTAATATTACTATGTTCATCCACATATTTAAATCCTTCGGTCTTTTTGGGTTGCCAACCTATCAAGCTATCTGGATCGGTAAACGGAGTATCCTCTGCAGATTAGAATACTTAATTATTATTTTCCAAGAATTTATTATATTTTTTTACCCGTTTCCCGCTCACATATTATATATGAACGGGCTGACTCTATGGCGGGGACTCCTGGGATTCAGGCGGCACACGCACATATCTTGAAAAGTATTTTGGGGTTTTAAGTATTGTTTCGGCGACTTCCGGCGCTATGTTCTGGATTTCTTGGTTCACATATTTGTTTGTGTTTAATTGAGTTACTTCCTTATAGAGACCCAAAAATACATTAAGATACTCCCTTATATCTTCGGCAATCGCCGCTTGATATTCCTCTGGGACGCCTTCAGCCCCATATTTTTCGATTAACTTCTTCATACCAAATGTGTTGAGCCTAGAACCAGAAAAATCCTCCGAATTTTTATGAAGTTCGATAAATCCTTTTATCGTCCGGCCTATTAGATATGAGGATTTATATTCATCCATATATTGAAAGTGCGAGAAGATATTTGAGCATATTTCCATTTGTATTTTTGGTATAGAGATTAGTCGTTCAGTATAAATTCGTTTTAAACCCATTACGTCCGTTTAATGGATTGGGAGGAATAATGACTTCCCACTTTCTTATAACCCAATTATTTTTAACCAACTTCGTTTCATACATATTGTCCATAAAAACGGACATAACCAAAGTTTAAATGTATAAATTACTTTATTTTTAGATGTTTAGTGGGTTTTGGGCTTATAGTGGCAACCAGAGTATAAAGATTTGCCGTAAGATTTAAATACTCTTTTTTCCTATATGATCATAACCTGTAAAGGTTCAGGTTGATCAAGTTTGATCACATAAACATAACCTTGAAAGTGCGATTTCATATTCTTCTTTAACTTTAATAGAAGATATTTGAGCATATTTCCATTTGTATTTTGGTATAGAGATTAGTCGTTCAGTATAAATTCGTTTTAAACCCATTCTAGAAATCTTCTTGATGACCAGATACATTCTTGCACTTGGCAGAACGTCTTTCCATCTTTTTAATCCTATTTGAACTGGAACACCTCGATTAAAGTCATCCCAAACTAAAACATCATTAAGATATAATTCTATCGAATCGCCAATATAATCTATCTCAAGAAAGACATCATTACGTCCGTTTAATGGATTGGGAGGAATAATGACTTCCCACTTTCTTTTAACCCAATTATTTTTAACCAACTTCGTCTCGACATTCAGTTTGTTCAATTTTTTCAACTTTTTAAACGTTTTCGGTCGAATATTATATTTCAGTCTCTGCGTCGATGGTAAAATCGAACTGTCTGTTGTTTCGACAAGTTCTTGTAGGCTAGCTCCCCCCGTTTTTATATCTTCAATGTCGTTAATTGGTGGATAGATATCAAACGTGACTTGGTCACGGTTACTTCCAGCGATATAAGTGATATAAAGTGTGTTCGGCGTACACCGAATATCGGCGGTTGAATAAATAATTCTCTCTTGTTTCCAAAGATATACCTTCCATAGATTCAACGCAGTGTTTAATGAAACCGTTTTCAGAACGGTTTTTTGATCCGTCTTAGAATTTAGGGAGATTTCGAGACATGCATCTCCTATATCCATAGAAAAATTGCAGAAAATGATCCCAGATTCGGAGGTTACTCGTTTAAATCCTGCAACCGAATTAACACGACACGATGAATCTAACATGAATTCTATTTGATATCCAGGAATCTGCATAAAATAATAGTATGAAATATTTTTATGTTTAATCTTAAAAATCGGCTGTACGCTCGCGAATATAATTTTGGAATCACCAATTGGAAAAAATAGCGGCCAGATAAATGTTGAATCCTTTTTAATAGTGACCGGATCGTGGGGAACAACGAGCTTCTGGTCTTTCAATGTAAATGTAAACTGAACTTGCTCAAAATCGGGCGTATTATCAAAATAGCGGTCACAAGTATTGACAAAAAGAAAAGACGATTTATTCTCTCCATTAGATCTTAAAATTGTTCTGGGATAGCGAATATCGGTAACGCTTGAGACCTCTTGTTTGGGGAAGAATGGTTTTGCCGTGGCTAAAAGCGAACCGAAGTGATTTAAAAAGTAGTTGAAAACCTTATAATATCTATAGGATAAGTTTAAATGCAGAAATTCTCCGATTGGAGCTTGAAAATCATAAGAAAATTTTGGATACACCAACAAACTCGGACGAAACGGCGATTCGTGTAATTTTGTTAATTTTCCTACTGGATTGCTTCCCCCATGAAACATATAATAACCGACGAGATTTACACCTTCTCCAACTCTCACATTGACTATGGCCAATAATTCAGACCAATTCAGATTCGGGCGTCGGTGATGGGTAATTTGAATTCCAGATCCAATTTCACATGTAAAGCGTGGATATTCAGAAAGATCCAAATAATCAATCTCTTCTTCTGTATTTCTTATTCCTATAGATACATCTCTTGGTAGATAATGTTTATAAATAAATTCTGCGGATTTTTCCTCTGGCTTAAAGCGGCGGTGATTCATAGCCCATGGCGCAGCAACATATCCTCCGAATGTGGGTAATACTTCCTTTTCGGGAATCGTTGCTTCTTGTCCCCATCCTGTACATGTATAATATGGCACGTCAATACCACAATCGACGGCAATTCGTTTTAAAGCTTTAATGTAAGGAATACCTTTCTTTCCCCGGTGATATTCATTTTCTAATTGAATTGCAACAACTGGACCGCCTTGTTTATAAAAAAGTCCTTCCAATTGTAAGAAGATTTGTTTGTATAAATTTCTCGTAAGCATCAACCATTTTGGATGGTTCTTTCTGGTATAGTTTTTTCTATATGCCCAATCCGGAATACCACCATTTCGAACTTCCCCATGACAAAAAGGACCTATTCGTAAATGAACCCAAACTTTATGCTTTTTACATAATTTTAGGAATTCATGTAGGTTTCGATTTCCAGTCCAATCAAACTCTCCTTGGATTTCTTCATGATGAATCCAAAAAATATAGGTGGCAATCATATTGATTCCACAAGCTTTCATTTTCAAAATTGATTCTTCCCAGTATTTTTTTTCACACCGGGAAAAATGTATTTCTCCCATAACCGGAATTATGGGATTTCCATTATATTCAAAGCAACGTTTAGTAATTTGAATGTGATTTCCGTTGGGATCAAAGCCTTCCATGTTAAATTTTGGTTTGTACTCGGCTTGTTTGAGATTTCTTAGATCAAAGCAAATATCCATTATTAAAAAAATCAAAAATTGATTTTAAAGATATGCCAGTTTTTAGCCGAAATCTTGGTCTAAAAATGATTTATGATAAATTCATGTTTTAATTTAATTATGAGTAAACAAATACAAAATCAAACGAATAGCATATATAATTCACATTTTTGCCCTTCATGCGGTTCCGAAGTAGTTGAGGGTGCGAAGTTCTGTGCATTATGTGGTTCAGAGTTAGATCGTTATGAACCAATAGTTAAGAACGAAGAAAAGCAAAATAATTGGAAGGATTGGAATAAGAGTCATTCTCAGTATAAAGCATCCGTAAAGAAGGATCAAGATGTTAAATACGCTGACTTTGGTGTCAGACTGATTGCATTTATTATAGATAGTATAATAATCAATGTATTTATTTGGGCATTGACAGGATTTATGGGTTTTGCAACTTTAGATCCATTCTCCATAACTGACTCATGGCGATGGGCATTGTCCTTACCTTATTTCTGGTTAGGCGCATTGAATGGGCAAACTATTGGAAAAATGGCTATGAATTTAAAGACAGTGCATCAAGAGACCTTTGAACAATTGACTGCGA
Organism: Promethearchaeota archaeon; assembly: GCA_014729055.1. Lineage (GTDB taxonomy): Archaea > Asgardarchaeota > Lokiarchaeia > Sigyniarchaeales > Promethearchaeaceae > WJKO01. Next base: position 7,189 of record WJKO01000074.1, read on the forward strand.
AGGAGGCCTTTTTACATGTAATTGGTAAAGTTTTCTTTTTACCATTGGACATAATCTTAGGATGGATTGCCGGAGACTTCCAAACGGAAGAAAGAGAACAATTCAGAATAACGCAACGAGTTTCAAAATCCGTTGTAATAAAAATGGACAGCTAATCAGTTAAGATTTTACAGCAAATATATCTTCTGATTTTATGAACCTGCAAATAATTGTCAGATTCATTTTTTCTATCTCTTTTTTTAAGAAACTAATTTTATGCATATTCTTCTAAACGAAATCTTTAATTCAAATAGGATATAAATTTTTCATATTCTCTGAGCTTGAAATACAATTAGATATGACAATAGATGACAGAAAATGTAAATTTAAAGTTCATAGAATTTATTGGGCCGGTAGTCTAGTTTGGATAGGGCGTTGGCCTTCGGAGCCAAAAGTCGCAGGTTCAACTCCTGCTCGGCCCACTCTCATATTTTCAAGTAAATAATGAGTTAAAGTTAATTAACAATTATTTTAAATCAAAAAAACGAGTGAAAAGTATGAATCGAACTTCACAAATTTTCATAAAAATACTCGGATATATCGTCCTTTTATTGAATTTTATTTCAATTGTACTGGGAATCGTCTATTTAACGATACCTATTTATTCAATACATTGGGATATAACCGGATGGCTGTTTATTGGAACACTGATTCTTAATTCCATCACCGCTTTCTATTTGAGTAAAAACCTCAATAAGTCGATAAAACGTGGAAACAAGATAAACTTCATATTATATGGATATTTTGGATTTACAATACTTGCGATGGGTCTCTTATTGGGCGGGAATTTTATACTTCAGTCTTCGTATTCTTATTCAATTATTGATAACCTTGGATCTTACACTGCCGTGTATGGTACTTATTTTGGATTGTTAATATTCGGTATGTTTCTTGGATACATCATCATATATTATTGCGAATGGCCCGATTTATGGAGTAAACGGACTATTAGCGATTTAGAACCGACATCAATGAGTGTAAAAACAAAAAGAATATTGAAACTAATATTAAAAATCATTTGCATCGTTGGGTTTGTATTCTTTATATTAATGAATATTCTGATGTTCTTCGGCACAGCAAACTTGATTTTCGGTTGGCTTGGAGTAGCAGCAGGATTATTTGCTTTGTTTTATTTGTTTATGTCTTTATCATCTATGTTTCTATTACTGTTAGTAACTGACAGAAAAACTAAACCTATCCAATTTTATAGCTATTTGATTATAGGGCTTGTTACTAGTTCCATCTTCGCAGCACCCTTGATTACAACACCATCAATGATTGAAAATGCTGATGCAAGCTTTACTGCAGCTTTCGGTGAAGATTGGCGGGATCAGATAGATAATGAGACCGCGCCATATATGATGAAATCTCCATTTTCAATTCCAGCGTATTTTTTGGGATTATCACACGGATTGAATGCATGCATCGTTAAGAAAGATGTATCATTCTATAACGGTACTTCTGGCGTAGATAAAGGTTTAAGACTCTATTTTGATGCGTATTTGCCACCAAACAAGGGAGAGGATCTTCCAGGGGGGAATTCTACAATTATCCGCATTCATGGGGGTGGTTGGGTTATGGGTGACAAGGGGTTAGGTAATATGATGGCAATGAATAAGTATTTTGCTTCTCAAGGGTATGTTGTGTTTGATATACAATACGGTCTCTATAATGGTAGCTGGCAAATGCCACTAATAACTCCTGATTATGTTATGGGAAACTTCAGTGTCGACGATATGTTAAGACACATAGGCAAATTTACTCAATATTTAATAGCAAATCACACGAAGTATGGAGCTAAATTAGATTCTATTTTCGTTTCAGGCGGATCAGCTGGTGGTCATCTTACTTGTGCCACCGCTTTAGCAATAGCAAATGGCAGTTATGGTTCAATATTCGGTTCTGGTCTATCTATAAAAGGATTAGTGCCATTTTATCCGGCAAACGTTTTAGAGAAACATAAATTTTTAGACGGTTCTTCTGAATTTCTTGATCCATTGTTACTTATAGATGAAGATAGCCCCCCTTGTTTAGTATTTCAAGGAGAACAAGATGGTTTAGTTAATCCTAGTGTATCAGCAGAATTAAAAACAGCGTATACGGAAGCCGGTCTTGATAATTGTTCAATTATTTACATGCCATTTGCAGGTCATGGTGCTGACATTCATTTCTCTGGTTATTACAATATGATCTTTCTGTATTACATGGAGCGATTTCTTTATTTGTTTAGATAGGGGAGAATATTTTAGCGTAATTCCCCGCAATATAGTGGGTTTTTTTTCCCATTTTCTCATTTTTTTATAAAGCCTATAAAAATCTAGGTTAAGTTTATTATTGACGGTTCAAAAATTAATTTACCTATATAAAAGGTTTGGATGAGCTTTATCTCTCACCGGGAAAGTTATCAATCCAAGAGTATCAATATGATATTCGAAACTAAGATGAAGGTGAATATTATGTCTCCAAAAAACGAAAAACCACATTTAAATTTAGCAATCATTGGTCACATCGACCATGGCAAGTCCACGTTAATGGGACACCTATTAGTTCTTACTGGAGCTGTCACAGACAGAGAACAGAGAGAACTTGAGAAGATTGCAAAAGATCTAGATCGTGAATCATGGAAATTTGCCTATTTTATGGACAATTTAGCCGAAGAGCGAAAGAGGGGTATTACCATCGACCTCAGTTTCAGGAAATTTGAAACTGATAGTAAATACTTTACGATTATCGATGCACCTGGTCACGCAGACTTCGTTAAAAACATGATCACGGGCGCCTCACAGGCCGATGCGGCTATTTTGGTTGTGTCAGGAAAAACATCCGAATTTGGATCGGGAATTGGTGAAAAGGGTCAAACCCGAGAACACGCATTCCTTGCTAAGACTTTGGGTGTGAAACAGCTAATCGTAGCAATAAATAAAGCAGATGATGCTTCCTTTAATTACGATGAAGATCGGTTCAACGAATGTAAAGAGGAATTATCCAAATTGCTTACAACTGTTGGTTATAAGGTAGACGATATACCATTCATTCCTGTCTCTGCGTTAACAGGTGATAACCTAAACGATTCATGTGACAAAATGTCATGGTATAAAGGTCCGACTTTATTAGAAGCACTTGATAAATTAGAAGTGCCAGAAAAGCCAACTGAAAAAGATTTGAGACTTCCCGTGCAGGATGTTTATAAAATTAAGGGAGCAGGTGTTGTACCAGTAGGTAGAGTAGAAACTGGTGTCTTAAATGTCAATGACAAGATCATTGTTATGCCAGGTGAATTCAAGGGCGAAGTTCGTTCTATTGAAATGCACCATGAAGCCATACAAAAAGCCGAACCCGGCGATAATATTGGTTTCAATATTAGAGGCGCAACAATGAAAGATCTCCATCGAGGCGACGTTGTGTCACTTCAATCAAGTCCTTGCAATGTAGTTATACCAGGTCAAGCTTTATCATGTCAAGTTATTGTAATTTGGCATCCAACAGCAGTTGCTATTGGATATACTCCAGTAGTTCATGCACATACAGCACAAGTTGCTTGCAAATTTACCGAACTATCTAAGAAAATTGATCCACGTTCGGGTCAAGTCGTCGAAGATAATCCGCAATATTTGAAGAAAAACGACGCTGCAATCGTCAAACTAAGTCCTATTAAAAAGATGTGTATGGAAAAATATAAGGACTTTCCAGAGCTTGGTCGTTTAGCCGTGCGAGATATGGGTCGTACTGTTGCAGTCGGAGTAGTTTTAGATATTGTTGATAATAAATAGACAACAAATCTAATTTAAAAAAGTTTATACTCTTCGATAGTTCAATTTTTTTTTCTTAATACTCAAAACTTCTTTTTATTTTAGTAAAATCTATTTAGTCTTTATCAACTTCATTTTAGTAGAAAGAAACGTTAAAAATATATGTTCAAGAGAACATTTAGCTTATAGCAAAGTAAGTATCTTTTATTTATGTATCAATTCAAAACAAAACAAGAAGTTGTTATTTTTC
>WJKO01000783.1 GCA_014729055.1 Promethearchaeota archaeon
CTTCTGGTGTGTGCGCTAGAATATATGCTTTTCTTACACCAAGCATACCAAATAACACACCCAACACCGCAAAGCCAATTGCATAATATCTCCAAGGAATACCAAATGGTCCTTTTGCAAATTCTAAATCTAAAGTTACATAAAAAGAGTTTGTTTCATAATTTTCTTTCTCAACGGTAATAAATAATCTATGAATCTGATTTTGTTCAAATTGTTTAACAATATCCTCTGGAAGCGTAACACAATATACTCCTGGTTGTCCGTCAACAGGATTCATATCATATGGTACACCTTTCGCCAAAACTGATACACTAGCACCCGTTAAAGGTTCACCACTTATATCTCCAGTAAGCGATACACAAAATTGGAGTGTATCGCCACCCTCTATTGTTACATATCCATTCTCCGAAACACCATCTCCTGGAATCCAATTCCATTGTAAAGGTAATACATTAAATGTGAACTCAGCAAATTCTGCACTGAAGTTCTCCCTTGAATGCAGTACCCGAATTGTATATGTGCCAATTTCACTAGCATTTAATGTGAAGTTATAATATCCCAGAGACGGATAATAGCTGACAGAATTAGAATATGTCGGATCTTCTCCTACCTCAGTATAGATTTCAAATGTTACACTCGAATCTGTAATTTCATACCCAAAGTATGTGCTACTGATATCGATAACATCAATATATACATGAATATCTTGATCTTGATAGAGAAATCTATTGAGAGTGTCAATGGGTTCACTATAGTTATTTGCAACATATGGAGAAACTAATGTCTCAATTGGTTCCACAAAAATATTACTGCTATATGACGCCTCTGCATAAAGATCTTGTTTAATATAAGGTGTTATATCGAATCCAGTTAAAGAAGATACAGCAACATAACTCGTGTTAAACCAGAAGGAATAATATCCAGGTCCAAATTCTGGATCATCTTTTAAATTTGTATAGTTCCATATTGTGTTTAACGTATCAGCATATAACCACATATCAATTTCTCCATCTCGCTCTTTAACACGCATCTTTTCGATGTCCGCATCAGATAACAACCAGTTGGAACCAACACGCGGAAGCTGATCTCCACCGTATTTAATAACAAACGTTCCAATTTCATTCCAATTGTACATGTAAGGGGGTTCCACCATAACTATATGACTTCTCCACTCTTCTAAAATTTCAAAGTCTAATATGACATTTGTTGGATTGAACTCTCCACCTTCAATTTTACCTAATATATCAACTTGATATGAACCAATTTCAAAAAGTATTGTTTCAAATGTGATGTTAAATACTCCGTTCGTATTATTATAAATATAGTCCGTTATCAAGATTGTATCACTTGAGTTTTTCAACCAGATTGTTAAATTAATGTCCAAGTCTCTTTGTTCTTGGGTAAATGTAACAATAAATGAAGCATTTTCTCCGTGAGCGGCTTTCATAGCATAACTACTTAATTTTTGAGTATCATTGATATCTGTTATAAAAACAACATTTTTCTCTCCTGCGATAACTAGAAATTCATATTCTGCATCTGCGTAATTCTCTTCTTCTGCATAATATACGACTCGAAAAGTGCCAGGGTCTGAAATTGAATACTCGGAATAATATTGGCCAGCACCTAAGAAGAGCGCATCAGAATAATCTTGATACACGGATCCATCCGAATTATTGAAGATTCGATATTGAACATTACCTCCATCGATAGGATCTCCATAATAATCATTAGATGAACCCGTAACATTCCAATATGTTGTTACTCTTAATGGATCATTTAAGTTTTTCTCAATGGTGGTTACTGCCCCCGAAACACCTTCGGCTGTGCATGTTAATGTGGTGTCTATTGGTTCAACCCAAATAATTACACGTTCCGATGCAGCTTCATAGAGATTGACATCTGCATAAGCCGTTACGTAAAAGGTCACTTTTTCACTCACATTAAGGATGTCCGACATAAACCAAATTTGATAATATCCGGGTCCATAACTTGGATCATCAAATAACTCGATGTAGCCCCATGTAGTACCCAAATCACCATTATCTAAATCGAAAACGGGTTCCTCGTATGATTTCGGTTCTATATGCAATAGATCAAACACCGAACCATTAAGTGCCCAATCTTTCCGTGGATCTTGATTACCCGTATATTGTAGATAAAATGAAATGTTATCACCCCATGAAAATATACCACTGGCTTCTACTTGTTCTAATTTAGCATCCCATTCATCCATAAGGAATACGGTCATTATATATTCATTCGAATAATAACCTGGTTTTGAAGCTTCAACTTTAAGACTATGTGTATCAACAGACCATGAACTTGCAGGAAATGTGCAATTATATTCTGTCGCAGATAATTTATAAACGGATTGGCTTGGTGTAATCAACATCGAATCCATATATAATCTTACATTAACATCTGTTATTGTATAGGTTAATGTAAATGTAATATTTTCTTGTTGAGCTACTCGTATTGAACTACCTTCTTTTATTTTTGCCAGTATATCGACTGTGGGATCATCAATTGAATCACCTAATACAATAGCATAAACAAAAGATTCTTCCTCATACGTATAATTTGCTAAAGTAGCGTTATACTCTACAGTATACGTACCTAGTATTGTAGTGTCAATAGTAAAACTGTAACCAGTATAATATCCAACCAATTCTCCAGAACCACTTGTATTATATATCCCAATTTCAAGATTTGCATCTGAAATAAGATTGCCATAAAAAACACTACTTACATCGGACACATTATATTTAAGACTAACATCTGCTTCATTGGAACTATAACCATATTCCATTTCCCAATAACTAAGATCTTCTTCTGGTGCACCAGTTTCATATGCTATAAGAGTCATATCCACAGGAGATACAGTAGTATATAGTAAAGACGTTGGTTGTCCATATTCTCCTGCCGATATAATAGGTTTAATATAATAATAATTAGCATCTGTTGCTAAGACAACACTGTTGTTAAACCAAATAAGATAATATCCAGGACCATATGTACCATTATTTTTTAAATCCTCCCAACCCCAAAGATTATTGGCAATATCTGTGGAATCAAGTAGAATTCCTTGATTTGGATCGTCTTCACGGGTAATATTTAAATGGGATATATTCGCATCAGAGATCGGGTTATTAAGTCGAGGAACTTCTTTACATCTGTAATAGACAATGAATGAAATATTGTTACCCCAAGGAGCATTACCAGTTGGAGGATCTTCAGTATCTAAAGCCGTTCCCCAGTAATCTACTAAATCAACTTGTAATGATGTTTGATTCTCTTCATAATGGTCTTTATTAGCTGTTATCGTTATCAGATAATAATTTAAAACATAGTTACCTAATTCAAAGGTTAAATTATAAATACCATCTTGAGCCGTAGCATATACTTTATCATTTAAATTATTTTCTGAACCGTTGACACCCGCGGCTATTATAACATCGCTATAATCACCAAAAACATCACCAGTAAGATCTGTATAATTAATTAAGACGGACAAATTTGTCTGTCGTGAAGTTTTTACATATTGAAAACCAATTTCTTCATCTTGATCAATAATTAATGATAATCTATTTGGTTTTGCTATTACATCGAAATCAATACTCTTACTTACGTCATCATAATTCGTTTTATTTCCTGAAATTACAACCGTATAAGATTCGCCATCTAGTAACCCATTATCAAGACTGCAATTGAATTCTAATTCATACAGACCATTTCCGATGTTATCTAAAGTACCAAAATTAGCAGTCCCTTCAATATAGAAGGATAAAATATCGGCACCATTTATTCCGTCAGCGTAGGGAAGGATACTTGAATAATTTACTTGAATGGTTAAGTTTTGATCAAGAATTATATCTATTGATTGTCCGACAGACGGATATTCTTGTGTAATCTCGGTGGTAAAATTAAGAATGTTAACTGTTAAATAATAAAAGGCGTCTTGATAGTCGGATTTATTTATTTTAAGTGAATACAGATAAGTTCCA
>WJKO01000784.1 GCA_014729055.1 Promethearchaeota archaeon
ATTTCTTGGATTATCGCAAAAGTCCCAAATTCAATTAAAAATAAGCAGTAAGAATTTTATTATTCTCTTTTTTCTATTCAATAGAGGTAAGAAAATTTGGTTTCCAATTCTTCCGAAGTGGGTAAATGCGAAAAGGAAAATGATTTCACTAATTGTATTCCGGAAAAACTTATGAAAGCATTGCATCAGTGTATTGAATGCGGAAAATGTGTAGGCACATGTACTGCTGCAAGAGTATCAGATTTCAATTCGCGTGAAATTGTTCAGAAGGTCTTAGATAAGGACGAAAGTGTGCTAACTGATGAAAATTTATGGAAATGCTTTTTATGCCATTATTGTTGGATGGTCTGTCCAAAAAAAGATATGGATCTACCAGAACTTATCTTTAGGCTGCGGGAAATATCAATTGAAAAGGGATATGCTCCCAAGAAGTTATCAAAATTAACACACTGGTTAGATAGGTTTTTTAAAAATGGTAAAATAGCGGGACCAAATTTTGTCTCAACTGAACGAGTTGAAAATTTGAAAGAAGTTGCAAAAGAACAAGATGTAGAAGTCTTAGCGGAGTATGTCAAGAAATTAGATGCCAACCCAGATAATGAAGAAGTTGATAAACAAGAAAAAGACGAAGAAAAAACATCTTCAGAAAACAAGCGGGATAAAACCAAACAATCGGAGGAAAACATATAAGATGGAAACTAGCTGGTCGAAATTAAAAAATTGGGTTAATCAAGAGGAGATGTATGTTTTTTCGGGGTGCGTAGAGGAAAAGTATCCCGCAATTAAACAAGGATTACTCAATATCGGGGAATTGTTCGGTCACAAGATGCATACATACAGTAATCAATCATGCTGTTCTGGTCCTTTGACTAAAATGGGTTTGGGTAATAAACATTCGTTAAGTTCATATACACAAGCAAATTTGGATCTCCGTAGATATAACGAACAAATTATGATTACGTCTTGTAATGGTTGTTATTCATATATGATTAAGTCGAATCGCTTAAAGACGGATGTCGATTCATATATTAGCGATGATTCTGATAGTGCCAAAATTAATAATTTTCCTCTTTTACTACATTCTATTGAATATATCAGTATGTGGGCTGAAGAGATAAGATTAAAGGTGAAATATCCAATTAAAGGTCTCAAATTTGTCTCACAATACGGTTGTCATTATTTAAATCAATACAAACTGTCCATGGAGCACTCATTTCGTAATTTATATGCCGAACACAAAAAGATAAAAGGATGGGCATATAATTCAATACCTACTTATTTAACTGATATTACAAGACCTATGGGTGCTAAAATTGTGCCATATAGTGAATATACTTTATGTTGTGGTGGTTCAACACCTCAACGTCAAATAAATTTAGATACGGCAAAAAAAGTTGCTATGAAAAAATTTGACAGTATTCATATAGCAGAACCCGATGCCATACTCACTATATGTCCGTTGTGTATGTATTTTATGGAAGATTGTCAACTATATCCTGAATTAACTGAAAGGTATGATCGCAAAATTCCTATCATTCATATTAATGAATTGCTTAGTTTAATGTTAGGTAATGATCAGATCATAAATCAAATTATTAAAAGCCATAAAATAAACATCGAAGAATTTGTTGATACGATTATCATCGATTAATCCATTCATTTGGATACATTTCGTAGTTGTAAAATTTTCAACTATCTCTATTGACATTCTCTAATTTTTTTTGTACATCTTTTAGTCTTTTCCCATGAATCGGGAAAAATTTCAAACACAAGAGAACTATCAGAATTCCGCTAATCGTACATACTACCATTAAAATCTTCAATCCTGCTATTAAACTTTCAGTTTCCAGCGTACTATTTGTTAAGTATTTATCCCACCCGTATCCACTTAGCACCGAAGAGATAACAACGAATACTAAGATTGTCGAATATCTGTTAATAAGTGCATTAATACCATAAAACGCGCCTGCTCTTCTTTTACCGGTCTTAACTTCATCTTCGTCAATAACGCTTGCGATAATTATATCTACGAAATACATAGCACCAGATAATCCAATACCAACAATAGCCATACATGGAATCGCAATATATGGTCTATCATCTAAAAATGCAAACGGAATCACAGAAACGATCCAGATTGTGCATGAAATCATCAGTGCTTTCCTTGCACCATATTTTAAACCCAGTTTTCTCATAACCGGAAAGAACAGAAATGCCGATAAGAAAGCTGCAAATAGGAGTAAGGTAAGTAAAAACGAGTCTGCTTCTTTATCTATTCCTAATACATTTATTCCATAAAGTGGAATTATCGTTGTCAATAATTTGAATACATACCAAATGAATAAGTTACCAACCACAAAAATAATAAACGCTTTATTTTTTAGAGTTATCTTTAAAGATTCTTTGATGCTTGGCATTTCATCGGGTTTGGTTAAAGATTCAGGATCTTCTTGAATCCCAAATAAAATGAAGATTGTACCAAAAATCACTACGAATACTGCGAGTAGCACTCCAACTTGTAGATACATTCCTTGAATATTTTTTATTGTTTCTTCGGACGCACCAGGACTGGGAGACATAGGTGTAATAATTAACGTTGGTATAACATTGCCGATTATGACACCTAGTATTGTGAGTAAATTCTTATACATATTTCCTTCAGCTCTTTGTTCTATCGTTTTAAACATCTCAGGAAATAAAGAAAGCTGATTTGCAGAGAAAACCGTGTATGTAAGGTCGTAAAGCATTATTGTTATAATCATATATGCAATTTTTTTCGCGTCTGAAACAGAGATCGAAATGGTAAACAAGAATATATGAATCAATGCAAATGGAACTAAAACCACGATCAGCCAAAATCGTCTTCTTCCCCAACGAGTCTTTGTTCTATCGCTTATTGGACCAATAAGAGGGTCATTAATCGAGTCCCAAATAGCAAAAACAAGGAATGCCCACATTAACGCGGTTGCTGAAACACCGATAACGCTATAATAATAGGTAAAAATGAGGAATAAAAACGCTTGATGACTCATTTGATCAGTGAATGCACCAAATCCAAACAAGACTTTTTTTCTCTTTTTTAACGGAGGATATAATTCGCTAGCGATTTTACTATCGTTTTCTTTTTTATTCGCAGTTTCTTCTGCCATTAACAATCAACACCTAAATCTTCATATAAATTATGCATTTATATGATTTTCCTTTATTTCGGTCAATCCGCCTATTCGTATTGGGCTCTAATCCTTCGATTTCAGTAAATAGAGCAAATCGTAGAACCGCTTATATACAAAATCCTTGTCCGTTGTGGGGTCTGCTTTGGCATCTGCTGAACTGATATCGTTAAAAATATCTTCTATATTCGTATTCTCACGTATTTCTTCAGACTTTAGATTCCATTATTGCATCATTTTTTCTTTTAAAGCGTTCGCTGATACGCCGTTGGGCGCTTTCTCAATGAGAATGCAGGAAATTTCCCTAAGTAAATCTGATGCTTCTTCACTCATTGTAATTTCTCTATGATGATTTCTATTGTTCTTCATTGAGATATCACATATTTACACATTTTGCACGTGATAAGGCACACGATTTTCATTTTTACATGATAAGAAACGTGCAATTAAAAGATTTGGCTGAAATCTACATGATAAATACCAAAAACGATAATAATATTCAAGACAATTGTGCTTGAAATCATAATTACAATCATAATTAATGGTTGGGGGTAATTGTAACCCTTTGTCCATCTTTCATCCATGAGAAAAAATGGTATGAATACTAAGAACATGCCAACGATTGCGGGAAAAAAGCTCAAATTTCGAGGAAACCATTTTTCAAATCCTTGTAGATACATTACACCTCCGATTACCAATATTGGGATATGAAGAGTGAGTCTCTCTACCAAAAGCCAACCTTTATTTTTTCTCCAGTATGGTCTTTTTTTGAAATTTTTGAAGAAATTATAATCCCAAACCGATGTTAGAATCATAACGGGCCAACACGTCATTACAATTTGATTAAAAATGTGGTTTTCAAAACTTAGAGTCATTGCCATAAATGTATGAAAATTAACAACTCGGCTGAGGTATAAACGCCTAAATTGTAATTCTTCTCTAAGTTTATCTTGTGTAAGCCAGACCCGAAATACCAAGATCAATCCCCCAAAAATTGATACCAGATAATTCATTTTCTATTTCTCCCAAATCCGCATTTATAAAACAAAAGAGTCTGTTTTAATAGAAATGCTTTTTCTTTATTTTTTATAAAATAATGAGATATTTATATAATCATTGATTTAAGTTAATGCGTGATAGATGAAATATGACCTCTCGAAAAGTCTTGATAAAAGATATCCTCTCAATCCTATTAATGATAATAGGAATTGTCTTATTGATAGTGGGTTGGTTCTTTTTTGATAATATCGATATTGATCAAGGCGGAGTACTTGCAATTACGGGATGTTTTTCATTATTGATTGGAATCGCTACTATAACCTATAAGTATAAACTTAGATTCAATTCAGAGGTGGAGCGGCTTTCAGAGCCAAAATGAACTTATTTAATAAGACCTATTAATGAGCAAATGAGTAAAATAAGTAAAATAAGTAAATGGTGTTGGGTGACATAATGCCAGAAAAAATGAAAGGAACTCCTTATTTCAAAATAAAAGATGAGTTTCAGAAATTTATTACCTATATTCAGAGTAGTACTCTTATGAAGCTTGGTATTCTGTTCAATCTTATCTGGATAACCTTTACTCTATTTGCGTTCTTTTATGTTCTTGCTTTTGATAATCTTAGTAACACTGTTTTTACCGAAGATTTTGAAGTTTTCTACACGGCAGGAATGTTAATTAGAACCAATATCGATGAACTTTATATGAGTTCTCTATACAATCTACCATATCGTTACCTTCCTACCTTTGCATATTTCTATATACTGGTATCATATATTCCATTTAATTTTGCATATTTAGCGAATGTTGCATTTATGTTTGCTATCAATTTTCTATCAACATTCATGATATATGAATTGTGTATGAGATTCTATTTAATGCCCAAAGATCCAAAGCTTACGCGAAAATTAATATTCCTCTTTTTTATGGCACCCGTGCAAGTTGTAAACTATATATTGGGACAGATCTCTCCTTTATTTATCTTCTTCTTGTTATTCTCGCTTATACTTATTGAGAATAGCGAAAAAAAAGTCTATAATATACCTCATTGTGATTTATATGGGGGAATACTACTTGGCTTGGCAATTACCCTTAAGCCTTTTGCGATTCTTGTTGTCCCATTCTTATTAGTGTTTAAGGGGTCCACGAAAGAAAATATAAATAGTCTTATACGAAATTTGGACTTTAAAAGAACGCTAAATAGATTTTTTGGTATCATAATCATTCTTATCCCAAATCTATTCATATTCTTGAGAGATCAAAAACTATTACAAGAATTTATTGATATTAACTTTCATGAAACATTACAAAACCATCATAGTACGAGCTTAACACGATTGATAATAGATGTATTGAATTCTTTTCGATCTGAAGTCAATCAAGTATTGATTTTTATAGTGATAATATGTATTACTTTTTTCATCTCTTTTACACGTTTTCTTATGAACCCAGATCGAGCGAATCGTATGGCTTATTATTTTCAGGAGGCTATGTTGCTCATGATGCTTTCATATATGGATTCATGGTTTTTATATTCTGTAATATGGTTGTCTGTATTAATACCAGTGTTGATGGACTTTGAATACACCTATGAAGAAGCTGGCGGTCGAAAAATCAAAATGGTAACTGCATTACGTCGAATAGGTCGCCTTTTAAACATTTATTTTGCTATTCCTGTAATATTATATTATTTCGTCTTGGGATTCGACCCTTTATCTCCAGTATTTTTATTATTATTCTATGTGCTTTACCAGTACATGATTTTTAAAAAATTATCTATTCGGAAGAAAGAGGTTCTTTAATCGCTTCGATCCTGTCTAAAATTTGTTCGAAGTGAGTTCCTTGCCAATATAGCTTGCCGCAGTCTTGATTTGTGCATTGCCAGAATTGATCTTGGTATTTATAGACTTTGCTCGGCACCTTCTGCTTAACAGTGGTCTTATCCTTGATTAGTTTAAGCGGAGCGTTACAATTGGTACAACGGGCTATGTTTGCATTATATTTAGCACGAATATGAAATTTTGCATAGATTTGTTTTAAACTCTTAACAAGTTTTCTTGTTCTCAGTAAGATTTGTGGTGTTATGATTTTATCATTTATCTCATACTTGGCATATTCTTCTTTGTTCTCAGCCATCCATTTTTCAAATTTTTCATCTATCTTCTTATACATTTCTTGATCTCGAGTAATTAAAATTCTATATTGTAGAAAACACTCGTCGATTAGACGATCATCGGAAACAGGACTTTCGTATTTATCTTCATAATCTTTTGCATAAGTTGTATCATAACCGAGCATCCGTAACCATCGGCATATATCGCCGCACATTTCATCCGCTAAAAATCTCAAAAAACCACCAATTCTAATATCAATTCTAATATCAATTCTAATAGCAATTCTCAAATCGCAATTCTCAAATATAATAACAACAATAGCATGCTTTAAAATTTAACGCCTTGTGAGTGAGCTAATTAAGTCATTTCTAATCGTTTTTAGCATTTTTTCTTTATCGTATTGCTGATAAGATGCTGATTTATTTAGTAATTGCTTAATCAACCTATGTTTTACTGCATTCTGACTTACATATTTCAATCGCTGTTCTATTAAACGGATTTTCAAAAATATTTCAGTTATATTTGTTTCGTTCTGTTCAAAAATCATACTCGTCATTAATAAATGTTCTCCGCCACGGGTATAGGGATCCCTAATCTTAAATATATAATTTGCCGTTACAATTCCTGCATAATAATGAAGGAAAAAGTCGCCTGCATCATGGAGATCCATTAACCTTGTGAGTTCTGGGACTTCATGTATATCTATATTATATTCTCCATCTAATTTGGAAAATAATACATTTGGCCCTATTTGATTGTCAAAATATGATATTGTCATATTATATGGTATATCAAGCATAAATCCTCGAACAAAATATAGATAGAATTGAATTTATACCAAAATAACATGGAGATAATATTCAGATCTTTTCGTTAGAATTAAAAACAAGTTTTATTAGAAAATAAGTTGAAGGAATATCTATGGGAACTGGAAGATTTGTCATCGAGTTTAGATTGAAACTAAAACAATATCGAATGCAATTTTGGTTTTTGGCTATTTTTTGGTTAATTGGGATTATCGTCTTCTCGGCTTTTTATGCAGAAGAAGGATTCTGGGCAATATTGATGTATTCATTGGTTATCCGTAGTCCTCCAGAAGCAAGCGATTATGCAAACTTTTTTGCTTTGATATGGCCAATTCTCTTAGAGGTTGTTCTTATAGGTTTTGTTATGGGTGCTTTATTTGAGAAATATAATCCCGTAATAACGAGTAAAATGTTGGCTCAAAACCTTTATAATCACACTGTAATCATCGGATATTATCATCTTGGAGAACGAATTGTAGAATATTGTGTTAATAACAAAAAACCATTCTGTGTAATGGAAGATGATGCGGAATTTGTTGAGGATATAATCAGTGCGGGACATCCGGTGATAGTTGGTGATGCAACTGAAGAAACAAACCTTAAATTTGCAAATATCAAAGAGGCAAAAGAAATCTTCATTTGTGTTAATGATTATCGGACTGAAATTATCTGTGCGGAGAAAATAAGAAAAATGAATAAAACATGCAAAATATATACACAAGTATTTCAAAAGCATGTTAGGGATTATTTAAGACAAGAACCACTCAATACATTCTCATTCTCTACCTCAAAATGGATAATGGATAAAATAAAAGGATGGCTTAAAGGCAAGACAGGTCATGCTTTAGTCGTTGGTCGAGACAACTTAGCCCATCGGATTGCCCATCAGATTTCATTACAAGAAGACCGAACCGTTTACTTTTTTAACGATGAAGCGGAAGGGATTAGATTCGAAGAAAGGAGTAATTTGAAAATTATTAACAAATTATGTTGTTTCTTAAGCGATTTTAGAGAAGTTGTGGATCTGACTAAAGTAACTCAATTATTTATTTGCTGGAAACGAGATACTGAGTTTGATGAGTCGCTATATTTGACATCGAAGTTCCATTTAAGATACCCAGATGTTGAAGTCTACGTGCGGGTTTTCGATGAAGAGCTAGCAGATCTAGTAGCGAGATATAACGCGAAGACATTTTCTACATCCGGTTATGCATTTGAAATGTTGCAACAAAATGTAACACCCGATTCTGCAATATATCCAAAAAAGCAAAAAAAATAAAAAAAAAACTAGTTCAGAATAGATAAGAGATATGTTCTTATATAATTAATTTGTTATAGAATCGTTTAACAATCCACATTATCTTTCCTCTTGTTTTCTAAGACCACCTTGTAGCTAAAAAATAAACATAAAAGGCTTTATATAATCCGAATTAATTTTATTCAAATGGAAATCTTAAAAAACATTTTGAGAAAAAAAATGAAATAAAAAGGTTTTCGCTTTAAAGTGCGACAAAAATGTCTTTATAATGAATCTCTAGAAATATATTTGTCGGATATTATATGGATTCGGATGAAGATAATCATTTAAATATAAATTTCAACATATATATACATAATATAGCAATATATTGGAGATAATCAAATGGAAAAAGATGCAGAAAAAATTTTACAATCGGTCGAATTAGATGCTGTTAACTTAAAATTAAAAGAACTAAAAGACCCGAACTCAAAGAAGAATTCTGTAAACGATTTTCAGCTTCAGCTTACAAGAAAGATTATTGAAAAACAGCGAAAATAGACATGAAAAATAAATTAAAAAAATAATGTGTTTGTTTTGGTTTTTAACGAAAATGGAAATAACCCTCAACGGGTTTATTTATATTTCTGAATTCTCAACGGGCTTATTTACGTTTGTTGTCCAATAGTATGGTACTGGTCCGAATAGAAGAATTATCAATACTGGAGCAAGAACCACTAACCCCGTCCAACCATATCCAAAGATTTCGACAATTATACCGACAAGAAGGATAATAGGAATTCGGAAATTTTTGATTTCAATTACGTCCTCTAATACTTTTGCGTATTTCTGTTCTACAAGTGGTTCGGCGAATTTTGGCTTAATCCAAAGCAGTGAAAGGACAACATTTACAATAAGAGCAATGAGTGAATAGACAGGAAACCCGCCTACTGGAATTATTGCATTTGCTATTGCATAGGCTATTATGTCCACAAGA
This sequence comes from Promethearchaeota archaeon, assembly GCA_014729055.1. Taxonomy (GTDB): domain Archaea; phylum Asgardarchaeota; class Lokiarchaeia; order Sigyniarchaeales; family Promethearchaeaceae; genus WJKO01. The sequence continues at coordinate 9,325 of WJKO01000784.1, forward strand.
AATACGATAGCATTTAATATAATTAAAGCTAACCAGCCCCATTTACCTATCTCAGGCATATAAGGGCCAATAAAATCCCATACTGGGTTTGGTTTACCAGAAAATGGTTCAAATTTTCCAGAGGCTTCCCCTTTTTGCTCTTTAGATTTTGCTTGAGTTTCTTTTGCATCATCTTGAGCAGAAAATACTTCTTCCGATGTATCATACCCGCACTCGGGACAGAATTTAGCACCTTTTAATTCGGCACCACAATTCGGACAAAATTTCAGCGTTTTTGACATTTTATAACAAATCCTAATCTGTTATTATACGTGTTTTATTAATCTTAATACGAGATCTCTTATTATTTTTCGTTTTTCAAGGCTATGTATCATTTAAAATACATCGGAAAACTAATGCATATATATGCCTAAATATTTATTAAAATGCCTTAAATGTGATAATTCATATTCAGAAAATCAACAATTAATGACATGCCCAAACTGTAATGGACAATTGGAAATATGTTTAAATTATGATATATTGCATGAGAAAATCTCAAATTCCTCTGATTTCTTAAGCTTATCCGCTTCTGCCCCAAATAGTATGTGGAAATATTACGATTTTCTCCCAATTTTAGAGAAAGAAAATATTATCAGCTTAGGTGAAGGTCTAACTCCTTTATTAAGAAGTCACAATTTAGGGAGGGATTTAGGTTTAAGAAACGTCTTCTTGAAGGTGGAAACTGGGAATCCCACAGGATCATTTAAAGATCGTCAAGTATCTATGGGGATGTCTAAAGCAATTGAGATGAAAACGAATGGAGTGATTACAATTTCTTCGGGAAATGTTGGTGCTGCGACCAGTGCTTATGCAGCCGCTGCAAATATACCTGCAATTGTTTTTGTGCATGAAATGAGTCCCATTAACAAATTAACGCAAATAATGACTTATGGTGCAACATTACTACGAGTTCAGAGCAACTCTACAAAAAATATTCTCGATGCAGTTAAAGACCATTGCAGAGAATATCAGTTCACAAATTTAATGACTGCCTCTCCTGTAAATCCATACATAAATTTGGGTGCAAAAACGATCGCGTATGAGATAATTAATAGTTTCATTTCATTATATGATGGAAAAACTCCAGATGTTATTATCTGTCCTGTTGGTGGTGGGGGTCTGCTGGCTTCGATATATCAAGGAATGGTCGATTTAATCGAGCTTGAAATTATCGAAGATATTCCAAAAATAATCGGTGTCCAGCCTTCGGGTTGTGCACCTTTAGCTACCGCCATTTTACGGAATATTACAAATAAGGATATAGAAAGTCTTTTTGAGGATCCTTGGGAGAATATCAATACAATTGCTTCAGCTCTGGCGGATGATGTTCCAATGGATGCCAGATTGGCGGTTCCAGCAATCAAGAAATCAAGAGGCACGGCTTATATCGTCACTGATGATGAAATCATTGATGCAGAAAAATACTTAGCAATGACGGAGGGAATATTTGCCGAACCGTCGAGTGCGACAACAATAGCAGCTTTAAAACATCTAAAAGAAGATGCAATAATAGATTCGGATGATTACATTGTTTCCTTGATAACCGGCTCTGGTTTTAAGGATTTAAATGCATGTAAAAGATTTAATCCTCAACCCCGTTCAGTACCGCTGAATCATAATTGGGATGTGGAATTCAAGGAAATGTGAAGATCATAATAGGATAAGGTAAAATTGCATAAAATTACTGAGAATTACTAGCTAAATAATTTCTAATTAAAATTACTAAAAATTACTAATTAAATAATTACTAATTAAAATTACTAATTACTAATTAAATAAAGGAAGTAAATAAATATGGTCAAAATAAAATTTGTAGATACTGGCGGATTTAAAGGAGGTCCATATTCTCCTGGGTTATTGGTTGATAACCTGGTTTTTGTGTCTGGACAAGGGCCGTTAGATGCTGAGACAAAAAAGATGGGAACCTCCATCGAAGAACAGACATTGACGGCATTGAATAATGTTAAAGGACTTGTATTAGCTTCTGGAGCTAAAATCTCTGGAATCGTGAAAACAACGGTGTTTCTTAAAAATATTAAAGATTACGCTGCTATGAATCAAACATATAAAGAGTTCTTTGAAAACAATGGTGTGAAAGATCGATTTCCGACACGAACAACAGTTGAGGTTTCCAACTTACCAATAGATGGCATGCTCATAGAAATTGATTGTATAGCCATAAAGACTGATTGAATTATCTTACTTTGTCTTAATCGATGAGACTGATGAGAATGAGTGAAAAACTGGAAAACGAAATAGGATTTGCACTACCAGGAGAAGCATGGCTTCGAAGTCCAAAATTTTCGAAGAAAATACTCGCGGCTATAAAACGTATCGCTCGTTCAATTAACTACACAGTTAAGATTATGCATGTATGTGGTACTCATGAACACGTGATTTGTGAAAACGGCTTTCGACCTTTATTACCTAAAAATCTTGAGATTATTTCTGGACCAGGATGTCCGGTTTGTGTCTGTCCCGCAATTGACATTGACCGAGCAATCGCATTAGCAAAACGTGCTGATGTCATATTATCGACATTCGGAGACATGATTAGAGTTCCCTCATCGCGACAGTCTCTAATGGAACAGAAAGCAAAGGGTTCGGATATTAGGGTGGTATACGGACCATCTGAGGCAATAAAAATTGCTTTGGATAATCCAGAAAAAGAAGTTGTATTCTTTTCCATTGGATTTGAAACTACTGCCCCATTACCTGCCTTGGAATTGACCAATAAGCCTCCTGATAACTTTTCGATATTATGTGCTCATAAAACCATCCCACCAGCAATGGAATTAATTGTGGGGTTACCAGACATAGAAATAGATGGGTTTATCACACCTGGTCATGTTGCAGTGATTTTGGGTGAAGAACCATTTAAGTTGTTTTCTGACGCGTATCGTTATACAAATGTGATAACTGGATTCGAACCAAACGATTTACTCTTAGGAATATTCTTAACATTAAAGCAAATTAAAGAAAATGATCCAAAAACAATAAATGAATATTCGCGTATTGTAAAGCCAGAAGGGAACAAAAAGGCTCGAAAAATTATGTATGATGTTTTTGAGCCCGAAACGTCGCGTTGGCGGGGTATCGGTAAAATTCGAGATGGCGGGCTCAAGATTAAAGACAAATATGCAGATTATGATGCACTAAAGAAATTCAATATCGAAATCAAAGATAGTATTGATATTCCTTTAGGTTGTTCTTGCCACTTAGTACTCACGGGTAAAATGAAACCAAAAGAATGTCCATTATTCGGAAAAGGATGCACACCGCTACATCCAGTTGGACCTTGTATGGTCTCTCATGAGGGAACGTGTAAAATAGCATATACTTTCAAAGATGTTACTCTCTGAAAGTATAGAAAAAATGTAGAAGAAAAAAATGTAGAAGAAATGTAGAAAAAATGTAGAAAAAATATAGATAATAAAGTAGTCA
>WJKO01000785.1 GCA_014729055.1 Promethearchaeota archaeon
GACTATAAATGCATTTGACGCTTGTGATGTATTTTTATTTCCTTCTAAGACGGATACTCAAGGGCTAGTTCTCCTTGAGGCGGCTTATGCTGGCAAGCCCATTGTTATGATTGAAGATCCCGGTTTGGGCGACATAGTGGAAAATAATATAAATGGATTTACCGTCCCGGAAGATATAGATATTTTTACCGATAAAATTAATCTGCTCTTGAATGACTCGATACTGTATGATAAGATGTCTTCCAATAGTAAAATAAAGGCTGAAGGGTTGACAATTAGCAAGCAAGCGGACAAATTGCTGGATGTATATTGCAACACAATTAATGATTATCAAAGCACTTCATTGAGAATTAAATTTTGGCAGGGATTAAGTAAGGAAATTAAGATTCCTGAAAAACTTAAGATTAATAAACAGTCGCTGACAAAAATATTTAATAGAAGTAAAAATTTATTTAAACTAAAATAATATAAAAAAATGTCGCATCCAAAAGAAGATAAAACTTTAGTACTTATAAAACCGGACGGAGTAAAAAGGGGTCTGGTAGGCGAAATCATTTCCAGGGTTGAACAAAGAGGATTAAAAATCATTGCTTTAAAGATGATTTGGGCCACTGAAAAGCAGGTGGACGATCATTATCCAAAGGATGAAAAATGGATAACTCGATTGGGGGAAAAAACCAAAAAAAGTTATGATGAATATGGACGAGATGTTAAAGAGGATTTTGGTACTGATGATTTATTGGAAGTGGGGAAAGAGGTACGTTCATGGCTGGTAGATTACATGACTGCGGCTCCCGTGGTAGCCATTGTAGCCCAAGGCGTACATGCCATTGATATGATCAGAAAAATGGTGGGTCATAGCCTTCCCGTGTTCGCTGAAATGGGCACTATACGAGGAGATTATTCGGTTGATTCTCCTACAGCTGCCAATTTGGAAAAAAGAGCCATACATAATATTATTCATGCCTCAGAAACCCAGGATGAGGCCAATCACGAGATTAGGCACTGGTTTGGAGTGGAAGAAATTCATGAATATAGCCGGGCGGAAAAAGAATTAATGTTTTAGTTTAAAGATGGTATTTACAAATAATTACAATAAAGCTAATCTAGTCGAAGAAATAAATCTGATTTTTATTGGGTTTATTTTTATTTGCATGCTTGTGCCGGCTAGAATATTGTGATTCGAATTAAAAAGATATCCTAGCCGGCCAAAGGCCGGTTTTTTTGTAAATCGATTCGTGTGTACTATTATACTTACTAATTGGTTTATAAAGTTGGCACTTTTAAAACACAAAGGAGGGACAAATGTCAGCAGAGATGAATTCTAAGGTGCAAGTTTTCGACAAAGATTCTATAGCTCCCGACCTCGGAGGCAATTTTAAAGGCATTAATTTTATAAGGATTACCGATTCAGTCAGCCGTAGTGGTGAAAAGTTATATATTTTAGAGCCTGATCATGAAAAGCAATTGTGCAAGGTGCTTTTCGAAGAAGAGGAAGTGGCAAGTATTCCGCTTAAAATTCCGAAGTTTTCACGCGGCTTGATGGCAAAAATTGCAAAGCTGGAAAGAAAACCAGTGGAGTGCACTAATAAGATTATACTTCCCAGATTTGAGCGCTATTGCGATGGCAGTCTTATGACTTCCTTGAAATAGGAAAATGAATTCTTTCAATCGATGGTGCGTTGGAGATTGCAATCAATAAGATGGAGAAATAATAATACAACCAAATCCATTCTCAATATTTTATTGTCTGCATCAGAAAAAGGAATTAAGATTCCTGACTCCCAAATTGAAAAATGGAAGATGGTTGTAGAAGGTTTTGTTAAGCGCAATGAGCCAGTTACTCTGGCTATGTCATTAGCTGTAGGCACAAGAATTCCTAATCGTTTAAAATTTTTTGATGATGTTAATCTGCCTACTCTTGGTTGGATGTATTTCTTCTACTTCTTTCAAATGTTAAATCAGAAAATCTGTATGGTTTATCCATCCGGTATTAGATTGGTTATTTTCGATGAAGCTTGGCTTTTTGGGAAATACCTTGGAGTGTCGCGGGAATTTATTGAGATAAATTTAAGGGCGGTGAAAAAGATAATAGAATTGATGAAAGTACCAGTAGAAATAATTTTGATGAAAGAAAAAGATTTTGATTTGGCGGAGGTCGACAAGATTGAGCCGAAAGTTAATCTTTCTCAGATCTATGGATTTCTTTGTTCATTGCCGGACATGAATAACCCGAATATTATGCACTCCTTGTATCGTAAAAGAAAAAGAAACTATCAAATAATACAAAGGGAGGCTGGGGATCTCTGGAAAGAAGCTGAAACGAAAGCTAAAAGAGTAGCGCAGTATTTAACTTGGCGCAAGCAATCAAATCTGTTTGGAAATTTGATTGGAGAAGAATACATTGATACTACGATTACCGATAAAGATGGAAGATTGGTTTTGGATATAACTTGTGCTTTAATGAATCATGGCATGCCGGTGGTAAGATGCAATGATTTGGGTCTGCTGAAAGTAGATATAGTACCGGAATATAGAATACCGGTGGACTATCCAAATGCTGTGCCGGTTTGGATCAATAAATCGGATTTAATTCCGGACATGGATGGGAACTTCAAATTTTATTATCTTGAAGCTTGAACTTTCAAGCCACAGCAAAAAAGCTGTGGCTTTAATTTCTTTTTTAAATTAATATTATAAAAAAAATATAGTAACCAAGTAAAATGGTAAAAGCTAATCCTTACGTTTATCCATATAAACCATTCAAAAATTTATCAAATAAAAAATTACTTAATAATTTTACCGATCAAGAATTTGTTGGCATTGATGATATCAAAAGAATTTTACACAAGCAGGAGATATCTTCTATTAATCACAAAGAAGAGATTGCAGCGAAAAAGATATTGGAAATATTCTTAAGTAACGATATTTGTTTTGATTCCGAGGATTTTATCAAGGAAAATTACCAAGGCTGGATTAAAAAGCTTAATTATTTTATTGATAAAGGCAAAAGGATAGAATTCAGTATTTTGGGATTTCCCTTTAAGGTGCCGGTACCTTTAAAAACAAATAGAAAATTACCCGATTTGGGCGAATTGTTATCTCTAAACCGTCTTAATAATATAATGGAATTGATAGAGAAAATATATTCTCCAGGCGCTAAGGTAACTGTTTTCACGGAAGGTATTTTTGGGTCATTTGTTGGGTTGGAAAAAAAAGAAGCAGACGCATATCGCGATTATTTAATAAAGATTAAGGAGAATCTTAATTTAAGTAATGTTATTATCCAAGATTTAAGAGTACTTGAAGAGTTTGTCCCAAATTTTGAAAAAGAATTTCAACTTGAAAAAGAAAAGATGCTAAAATTGTATGAAAAGAAAGATAGAGATTTCATGAGAAAATATAATGGTACAGCTC
>WJKO01000875.1 GCA_014729055.1 Promethearchaeota archaeon
ACCGGCCTCAGCGCCGACAATGAATATGGTGTTGGACGTGTTGAACGCATAGACACGCCGGTGACGTGGTGGGATGACAGGACGACTGAGGGAATATATAAGCCCAATCTATACTTAGCGTGTGGCGAATACTGGCCCGTTGAAAATTGGATAGTATGGGCGGTGCCGTGGACAACGAGTGGGAGCGCCGTGACCTACAACAACCGCCTGTTGATATTTGACTTGACGATAGGCGCATGGCTGCCGCCATTCCACCTTAATGCCAGCGCAATGTGCAGAGCGTTTCATTACAGTTCAAGTGCACCTGGATATCTCGGAAGTGTGGGACTTTACAGCGGAGACTATCAAGGGTTTTTGTATAGAATGTTTCATCAAGACGGTGATGTAGACTACGAAGCTTCTACCACTGCGATTGCTGCTGAAGCTGAGACGGGATGGCTTGACCACGGGCACCCTGATACTCGAAAACATATTGACAACATCCAGATGATATGCGAAGGTGATTCTAGTGTTGATGTTACGTTGAGTGTCTACCGGGACGGGAAGACATCAGCGGAACTGAGCAAAACATTCACACTGGCCGACACGGCAAGTAGGAGCGCAGTGCAAGAATGGCGTGAGATAAACGTGAAGGGGTGGCATCTCAAATACAAGTGGGCGTGGACGGGCACATTAGAGATGTTCAACACCATCGTCCAGGGCAACTTGGTTGACCTTAAACCTGATATGGCTAACCGATATCCTTCATAGGAAGGTGATAATATGCCGATGCAATTTCCGAAACAAGGCAAGCAGAACTTTTGGAATCAACAACAAGCACAGGGTTATCAGCAAGCAAATCCTTATGCGAGAACTACCGGCAGCGGCTTTGCCGGACAGCAAAATGCACTTGGCATGAGGCGCTTTCAGCAAGGAACAGGACAGCTTGGAGCATTTAATCGCATGTTGTCACCATTTCAGAACGGCCTTAAGGGCCTTTCCACGTGGATGAACAGCATGACACCCGCTCCCGGCGCTGCGCAGCCATACATGAATTATGAAGGTGATCTTGGCCGCAAGACAATGGATCGTGGAATGATGGCAGGCAACCTTATGAATACTCGGGGGCTTGGAGTTGCAGGAGCCGCCAATCCTGCCGCAAACTATCAAGCCAATATGATGCGCAATGCGGCTGATGCACGATCAAATCAATACCGCCATTGGATGGATTATGTCAAACAAGATCCCTCGGTTGTTGCATCTCTCTACGGCACCGGCCTCAACGCAGCAGCCAACGTATTCGGCAACTTGCTTGGCTCTGCCAATCCTTACTTCGATCGTGACGCTCGAATTAGGGGCGCAGAGGATGCCCGTAATCGAGACATTTTTGGCATGCAACGACAAGATTTCATGGATGATTTGGCGTGGCAGAGAGGAGAATACGACAGGCAGTTTTCTCGCAGAAATGCCTTAACTCAAGAGCGGCAACGCAATGCTATGTTCAATCAGCAGATGGAGGGGCAGGGCAGGACCAGGTCGTTGATTGATTATCTTAATCAAATGCAGCAACAAACCCCAGGTATTAGTCAAAATCCGTATGTGTCTCAGATTAATAGGCTGAAAAATCAGCTTTTCTACCAACCTGGTTTTAGGGGCAGCATAGGTGGTACACCTGGAAGGTAAAGAGGAGGATTAAACCATGCCAAGAATGATGCCGATGATGTTCCCGGGCGAGGAACTAGACTCATGGCATGAGCAAGAACGTCTCGCAGATCTTGAGGCTTTGCGTAATCAGTTCAATAGTATGTATTCACGTCTTGATGACGTGTTGGAAGACAGACCGGACGCTAACCTACCGGAAGGCTATCCCGAATTGCGAGAAGCCCCAAGTCGTGGAATTGTGCCCAATATTTTAGACCTGCTGGTTGGGCCACAAGCTGGCGCTGCGTCTGAATTCGCACTTCAGGGAAGGGCTCCAGTCGGAATGGACCCCACAGAGTTATTGGCCGAGCTTGGCATGCTTGCGTTTGGTGGCGGCATGGCTAAGCCTGTTGGGGCAGCCGCCCGGTCTTCTGATGATTTGGCTCGCACAGCTGCGAGATTATTTCAGGAAGTTCCTCCCTCACAGGGTGCTGATTCAATATGGGATTTAGGTATGCGAGGCTCGCCAAGCCTTAGAACCACAATATCAGTTGAGTTGGCTGATGCCTATCGCGACTTAATGGGCTTGCTGGAAGACGCAGCAACATCAGGCGTTAATTATATTTGGCCGGGGAAGCCATCCGTGAATCGCAACGCCGCCAAGGTAACAAAGGATTGGCCGGAGAGAGTGAAAGACCTCTACTACCGCTCAGGCATAGATCAACCAGGAGGAGAATCGCAAATAAGAAGACTTGAAAGGGAGGTCGCCAGGGGGCAAGACTATGGAGCGTCGAGTCCGACCTATGGCATAAACCCCGAGCAGAAACAAGAAACAGTTCGGGCTATCAAGAACTTACCGAGAGCGAAAGGCAACTTGGCTAGAATTTCTGAAGAAACTCGTATGTTGAAAAAAGGAGGGTTACCACTAGATGATGCTCCTGAGATTGGAGATCCCATGAGAATTCCGCTGGACGATTGGATGCCCACCACTGAGCCGTCAGTAGTTCCTGGCGGCGCTCCAAGCGGTAGGTATTATGGTCCAGCAAGGGCACACAGGCTTGGGGAATTACTTGAGGGAAGGCGGACGTTTGAGAAAGCAAAGCAAAAAGGGTACAGCGCAGTCAAAAAGAATCCTGACCTGAACTGGAAAAGACAGGCCCTTGGAAAATACGCAGACGCTACTGGAGAAGAGGGCCTCAATCGACTAGACACGCTACTTGATATGCTAGAGCGTGGCAGCGCAGCCCGACAACAAGTTGTTGGCGCTATCAGAGATTTGCCGTGGGATGTCATCCCTGAAACTGCACGGACAATCCGACAACAAGTTCCTCCCTTTAAATACATCCCCGAAGGGTTGGGTATTCCTGCGGCATTAGCTTCGACACTTCCCTTCATTTCGACTGGAGACATAGACGAAGACATAGGAACCGGCCTTGACGATGTAATAAACTTTGGAGCAACCCAAGCTTTCAATTATCTGCCTCCGGTAATGATGTGGAATCAAATGCCGGATGTGTTAAAGCCAATGATGTTGAGAGAAACAGAAGAAGAAAGGGCAGCCCCGCCTGCTGAAATATTCCGAGGGCGTCCGGTCGGCGGAGGAACGAGGCCAGGGATATTAGAATCGTTTGGAGAACTTTTGTTCGGTTAGGGAATTATCATGCAGCGTATAGGATTCAACCCAGGGCTTACTAGCAGTAGATATACACCGTCAATAACTCAGCGCCAGGGCTCGATGGAGAGAACTCGTGGAGCACTGGAGCGGCCTAGATATTCAGATCCAGTTGACTTGATGAGCAATCTGGCGGGACTGGTCTCTCCTGCCCTTGGCCGGAAAATGTCTGGCGGATATCATCCAAACAAATCCTGGGTTCCTGATGTTGCAGCAGACCTCGGTTCCTTTATCAGCCCTCCAGCGAAGGGGGGAGCAGCGGGCTTTGCAGCAATCAAAGGATTGGGTTTTCTTCCCTTTCCGGCAGCTATTAAAAAAATTGTCGGCAAGGGAGGGCGTAATGTTTTACAGTCAGTTGACGATGTGACCGGTGCACTTCGAGGGCAACTGGGATATATGGATCAAGGTAGTCGTACTGGCTTGGTTAATATTATGACGCGCCCAGGTTTTGAGGGACAAGGTGTGGCGAACGAACTCCTTGATGCGTTTGATGAAATCATGGGACCAAGGCTGACTCATGCCAGATTTATGACGGATATATCTAATAGTCCTGGTTTTTGGAAACATCAGGCGCAGAAAAGATACGGCGAAGAAGGCTTTGGAGAAAAGATACTAAACGCAATTAAGATGAGTCGCTACGGAGAATAGGCAATGTTCCGCTCAATACCATCACATGCAAGCAGATTCGGCAAGAACCCTGGTATGCAACGAAGCATGCAGAACAATGACCCAATGACAGGATTGCCGTGGGCACAAAGCATGCGAGCGCCACAGAGACAAGGGAGTGATCCCTTTACCGGCCTTCCCTGGGCTCAATCAATGAGTGCGGGCGTCCCGTGGGGCGGCGGTGGACATGGACAAATGCAGCAAGATATCGGGACGATAACCAGATTTCCTGGAATGCCCGCGTTCCCATGGATGGGGGAGTATCAGTTTGCTCACACCCCCGCTGCGATGGGTCAGGTCCCAAGTCCAAGCTGGATGCCGCAACAATACGAACCCCAGCAACAACCGGGCGACGCCTTTTCAGAGTGGCTGCGAGGCGAACAAGAGCGGTTACAAAGTAACGATATTCAAGCCAGACTTAATGCCGTATTAGCCTCGCCTTTGGGAATGCAGGGCATTCAACAGCACGAATTTTATTAATAGGGGGGGGACAAACATGCCATCTCGAAATAACGCAGTTGCCTTATCCGCTATGCTTCGCGACATGCCCGGCTTTAGCGCTCCTGGAGTGCGGAGCAGCAAACCATCATCGTGGAACGCCGCAATGGCGATGCAAAACTGGTCACCGCGAGACATTTTTCGCGTCATTAATGAACTATCCGAACAGCCCTTCAGAGAACGGCAAATGGCATTGGCCGAACGAGCACAAGGTACCAAGGAACAGTACCTGCCGTGGCAGCATATCATTAATCCACAATCTAAGATTAGTGCTGACATGTCTACGGCAGATGCCAACAGACAACTACAGGTCGCACTCAAAGAAGGTGATTGGGCAAGGCGGGACGCCAACACATCCGCCTATCTCAACGCTAATGCTCAGCGATTGGCGCAAATGCGGGAGCGGCGCAGACAAAAAATGGCCATTGCTCAGATGAAGGAAAAAGGAAGAAATGAGCGAGCAAAAGCTAGGGTTTTGGGCAAGGCAAAAAAAGAAGAGAAACCAACGAATGTATTTGACTACTTCGATAAGGCACTGTGGCAACCTATGGTAATGCGCAAAGCGGCAGAGATGGGCGGTGATTATGCGGCGGCCATTAGGTATGTGCAGGAAGAGCTGAAGAAACTGCTGCCTGGGTATGTGGCGCAACAACAAAGTGTGCCGGTGGGCGGGGAGGCTGCTGGTGGTGAGGCCGATGATGCTGGTGGTCCGTCTCCATTCAGTAGATCAATGAGCAACTTTCGTAAAAACCTTACAGGCTTAGTTCCTTCTATGGGAGATGCGGCAGGATATGGACTTGCCCTTAACCCCACAACTGCTGGAGTCAACCTGCTCTTGCAGCTTTATGGAATGTTGCCTGAGAGTCTAAGCCGAGAAGAGCGTATGCAGCGCTTTCGTGATGGCATGCAGGGCGGGTACTAATGGCGCTTGATCCTGAAATACTGCGCAAGATGCAGGCAGAAGGCTATGATGTAGCCAAGTATCTCAACCCACCTGAAGAGAGTGGGAGCAGTATCCTTAAAATCTTGAGCTATCTGGATCGCCCCCGAAACACCATAGCATCAGGGGTTGCGGGATTAACGGATGATGATCCAACCACCGGCTTTTTTGGCCAGGCGTATAA
>WJKO01000786.1 GCA_014729055.1 Promethearchaeota archaeon
ACATAAACACACCATAAGACCATAAAACCCACGAACCAGTTTGAAATTGATTCATTTCGAATATATAACTTAGGAAATTGTCCAAGGCATATATTTTAGTTATTTTTAAGAGGGAAAACTCTTGTATAGAAATTACTTGATGGGTATTTTTTTTAAGTTCTGAAAATATTGCATCTAATGATAAATTGGTCGGATCGGGTAACTTCAGTCTTACAAATGTATTCAATGGGAAATTCTGATGAATGTCTGATCCCCCCATGCATGCCAGATTATTATCCAAACAAAATTGTCTTATTTCATTAGGATAGAGATCTCCCTCGTTTATAATTTCAAAGCCGTCAACACCCCAATCCCGTAGCTGTTCATAGGTATATGCTGCATCACTTATATTATCATAATGGTTAACTGTTACGTAACCCCCATGTGATTTAACATACTCTATCATATCAGATACATTTAACTGGGTCGTACCTTGTTCACAGCTATATTCTGGCGGAATAATCGCTTCTTCGATTCCAAAGATATTTAGATGTATTTTTGATGCAGTATATTCTTGGGCAAGAAAAACAGTGAAGTTTAAATCATTTTCTTCAACATATTCAGCCGCCAACTGAGCACCTCTAGTATTATGGTGATCTGAGAATGCTGCGCCGTTGATTCCTTGATTCAAATACCAATTTACTCGTTCACAAGGATCAAGCCACCCGTCAGACTTGGTGGTATGGACATGAAAATCGAATAGAAATTCATCGTTACTGAGATTAGCTTCAATTCTCTGCGTTGGTAAATGACAACCGGTGAGGTTTAAACTTATAATGAGTAATAGCAATCCTACTTTAATCAACCGCAGTAGTTCGGCAGATATAAAACTGATTGATTTAAGGAGACAGCTATTTCGTTGATTGTTGGGTTCTTTTCGATTTTGTACCAATGTCTTGGATCCAAATTCAGATATATTTTCATCGTTACTTGGCGAGTCTGCGGAATTTGTAGAATGATGATAACCTGTTAAATCTTCAGAATCGGCTAAATCCTTAGATTCTGTTGCGGTGGAGCTTTTGAAATGTACTTTAATCAATCTGGCGATAGAGTTTGTGTTTATTCTGCGATTTGGATGCTTTAATACAAGTAAACCGTAAAATGATCTTATTAAAGTCAAACTGAGAATGATCTTAAACGATATTTCAAAGGCATAGGAATAATGATCTGCGATATAGATAAATCCGCCCGACGGATAATAGATTAACAACCTAATTCCTATCCCTGCGATGGCTAGAATAGTAATGGTAAAGAAGAAGTCAAGTACCTTTTTCATTTCAATTAATATGGAATTGTTTAAAATGTTTCCTTTATAACTCCATCGGTTACCAACTAATATTATCAGCCGAATTACAGGATATACGATAATAAATAAGAGCAACCAATCTTCCAAGGATATTCCGATAAGGTAGGTCAGTGCAATAAAAGGCTCAAAAAGATATCTTTTTACTGGTAAAATGGATTCGTATTGATTAGAAACATCCGTTTGGGTTATATAATCATAGAATGTGACTTGTCTATCTGCAATATAGGTGAGTGAGATCAAAAATGCAACCCAGACCAGAAAAGCGAGAGTAATAAGGAAAATTATAAAATTTCTTCTAAAACGATGATAGCATTTGTAGAAAAAACCCTCTTTCATATCTATTAATTAAATCGGAATTGTTTTTAACTTGATCACTCAACAACAAGCTATTTATTTACATAATGAAATAATTCATTTGGTGTTAGTTATGAGAATAAAAGGTCAAAAAAAGCAGAATAACTCGAAAACTCGATTATTATTATTCTTATTTGTTCTATGTTTCAGCATATCTACGTTAAATAACAGAAGTCATTCCATGAATAATAGAAATATCCAATATTCTCCCGTTAGTTCGGTCACTTGCACCCTCGAAATAGTCGGATCCTATTCAGAATTAAGTGGCTCGGCACAAGATGTTTTTATAGTGGGTGATTATGCATATATTGCAGATAAAGACGACGGTTTAGAGATCGTTGATATAAGTGATCCAACGAATCCAAGCAAGATAACAAATCTCACCGATAATTCAGGCGATAGTTATGGTTTACATGTTTCGGGTGATTATGCTTATGTGGCAGATTGGGCCGATGGATTAGAAATTATAGATATTAGCAATCCGAATTCTCCATCCGAAGTGGGTGAATTTTATGATAGTTCAGGATTAGCCACAAATGTTTTTGTTTCAGGGAATTATGCATATGTAGCAGACTATGATGATGGCTTAGAAGTTATAGACATTAGTACACCCGCGAGTCCAACGGAAAGCGGATCGCATTATGATGGGGATGGTCTTGCGTATGATGTATATGTTTTAGGGGATTATGCATATGTAGCAGATTATGATGATGGGTTAGAGATAATAGATATTAGTGATCCAAACAATCCTACCGAGACCGGGCAATACACCGATTATTCAAGCTTTGCCCAAGGGATATATGTATCTGGAGATTATGCTTACCTCGCTTACGCTGGATCCGGGCTTTACATTATAGATGTTAGTGATCCAAGCAATCCCAGTAAGGTAGGAAGTTATGACGATGGAACAGGCTCCACAAGAGGCGTCACGGTTTCAGGGAATTATGCATATATAGCAGACGGAAATGGTGGTGTGAATATCATAGACGTCAGTGATCCCGCAAGTCCAATAAAGGTTTGTGAAAAATCTTTAACTTCATTCGCGCGGAAATTAGTGCTTTCGGGTCAATATATTTATGTGGCAAACGATTATGGTGAACTACAAGTTTTAACGAGCGGGTTAGATACAGATGAGGACGGATTAACTGACTATGAGGAAATTAACATACATGGGACAGATCCCAATGATACAGATACCGATGGTGATGGATCTTCCGACTACGAAGAGATTGAAGAAGGGACTGATCCAAATGATAAACATGATAAACCCAGAGGGGGTATTAGCGGATATTCCATAATGTGGACAATCGGAACTTCAGCTCTTGTTATATTTCTAATTTATAGAAGACAAAAAATTCATTAAAATATGTGATTTTTTCTATTTTTTTTCTATTTCTATTTTTTCTATTTTGAGGGAATTTTCAATACTACGTCTTGATCCCTTAAGATGGCTTGAACCTTCTTTATGTCAACATAACGCGGTTGATTGTTTTCCACCAATGCAACTGCAGAAGCCACTCCAGCACCTTGACCACATACGATGGTTGTACCAATGCCGCGATGGGCATTCATAGCTCCAGGATCAAAGCTAACGGCACGGGCACAAAATGTTAGTCCATCGATTGTGTTGGGTATTAAAGCCCGTAAGGGTATGTGATATCCCCACTTTCCCGTATCGTCTTCGCTCGATCGATCATGCCAATCTCCAACACCGATAGCATCGGGCTGTTCTTTATGATCTTTAAGGTCTGTACCTCTTATAACGTAGATCCCTTTCGGAACACGTGTAGTGCGTAAACCCATGCGTTCACAAGTCCGCGCAATATATGCATTTTCCCAGCCCGGCATATGTCTGGCGATACGGAACATTCCCCAAGATCCGTATAGATTACGTTTATGCATAGAAGTCCATCTATTTGCATGTAATGAATCTTCACGATAATACGGTCCGTCAAAGGCAAACATTCCATGACCCGGATACGTTCCTACCCATTTAAAATAAAAGCCTGCAATCGGTACTTCAGATTTTAAAACAATATCCAAGTCTTCTTCTTCTTCCGCTTCATCAAATACGCTTTCGGGTTGTCCTAATGCTTGGCTTTTAAACCAGATCAGCCGCCCGGTTTTTCCATGTTTTCTTAATTGAACTTTATCGGCGGGATAATATTCAAAAACATCGTCGGGAAGATTTAATGCCCAGTCTAAAAATTTATTCATATTTACCCCACCTATCCAAATATAACTCTGCACTAATCCTCTATTTTTTGCAGGATTTACAGTGCAGCCTTCATATCCTAAAACCCACCAGGGAACTAATCCATTTGCGCTTGCGTCTATTATTTGTTTTGCAAGAATTGCGCCTCTCCCAGAGAAATATTCGACAATGATTCCATCTATCTGGTGAGTAATTGGTTTTTTTTCCTCGGATTCGGAAAGATCGCTTAATGAATCTTGTGGAAGCGATGGATTATTAATCTCTTTTACAATCGGTGCTACGGCACGCGTATCCAACATCAAGTCTATTTTCTGTTCATCACACATTTGAAGTAAACCGAGTTTGATAGCTTCTAAATTTAATGCTTCTTCTCCACAAATCTTGTGATCACCCCCTAAAAAAGGCCATTCAACATCACTCTTCCTATTTAGAGAGATAAGATCCTCCCATAATTTATCTGATCCGCCCAAAGATACTATTTTTTCGACCATATCCATTCCAACACCTTTTATTTGCCATTTACCGGCATTTAGTCGAAATGCATGGATCTCCCATTGTGTGACCATGTTGGTGACGCTTTGTCCTCCTAAGTAATTATTTTGCTCTACTAACATTACTTTCGAATTATGAACATTGTAATTAAGTGATTTAAGAGCCCTTTTAGCACTTAGTGCCGCAGCTACGCCACTTTGTGATCCCCCTATAATTAAGATATCAACATCCGCGATTATCGGACAATCCAATGTATCTCTTGTATAAACTTTCGGTCTATATCCTACGGGTTTTTCAACTTTATTTGACAAATTCATAAATAAGAATAGAGCATTTCAATATAAATAGTTTTAAAAATAGTTTTCAACTTATAAGAATATAACTAGATTTATAAGTTTATAATTATATTCTTATATACTTATGAATGTTGATTCTCTGGGATTAAAGCATCATTCTAATGACCACACATTAATTAATAAACTCGTCCTACTATTTAAAGCACTCTCTGACCATACAAGATTGATGATTATACGGATATTAGCTTCAAATATGAAGGATAAGATTTCAGTAACAGACTTATCTGAGATATTTTCGATAAGTCAACCCGCAGTTTCCCAACACCTCAAGATACTCAGCAATATTGGTCTTTTAGATAGGAAAAAGGAGGGTAACTCCGTGTATTATTACGTAAATATTAATGAACTAAACGAATTTAAAATCAACATAGATGAAATGTTTAAATTTATTTTTAAGAAGTGTCAGTATTTTCCTAACTGCGTTATGATTAAATCTAAAGATAAAAAAGAGGTAAAAAAAAAAGATGAGTGAAGTTGCAATAAAAGTAAGTAATTTAAAAAAGCGATTTGAAAAAATACAAGCAGTAAATGATATTTCTTTCCAAGTAAAAAAAGGTGAGTTTTTTGGCTTTTTAGGACCGAACGGTGCAGGAAAAACCACAACAATTCGGATTCTCACTGGGATTCTTAAACCCAATTCTGGAGATGTGAATGTCACGGATATAAATGTTTTAAAACAACCTTCCAAAGCCAAGGAAAAAATGGGGATTGTTCCTGAGATTTCAAACGTATATATGGATATGTCTGCTTGGGACAATTTGATGTTTATGGGAAAAATGTATGCTCTCCCTAAAGAACAAAGAATAGAACGTGCCACCAAGCTGCTAAAAAGGTTTGAACTTTATGGAAGAAGAAATGACCTCGCTAAGAAGTTTTCTAAAGGGATGAAGAAACGACTTCTAATTTGCATGGCTCTCCTTAATCGACCCGAAATACTGTTTTTAGATGAGCCCACCTCTGGATTAGACGTTGAAAGTCAAAGGATAATCAGACAGATCATCCGAAAATACAATGAAGATGGGATTACCGTCTTTTTGACGACGCACAATTTAGAAGAAGCAAATAGATTGTGCGATCGCGTCGCTATTATTAACAATGGCAAAATATTAGAAATAGACACGCCTGAAACGTTAAAACTTAAGAGTAAAAAAATTCAATCGATTGACGTAAAATTCGATAAAGTTGTTGAATTAAATGCGTTAAAAAGCGAATTAAGTATTAAATCTGCAAAAAAGGTCGGTGATCTCTTCAGATTATACACTAACGATCAACATACCTTGTTCTGTAAACTCGTTGATTATGTAAGAGAACAAGATTTGAGGTTATTGAGTGTAAAAATGTTAGTACCAAGTTTAGAAGATGTGTTTGTTCAAGTTATTAAAAAACAAAAAATGGGGGCTAAATAAATGGATAGGGGTATATTGGTAAAAGACTTTATGCAACAAATAAAACGTGCCCTAGCAATAGCTAAAAAGGACATCCAGAATTACTATAAGCGAGGACCAGTAATTATATTCGGATTTTTAACCCCGCTATTTCTCTTAATGTCGTTTTTAATAGGACGCGAATTGGAACCATCAATGTTAATTCCGTCGTTATTTGGAATGACTGTGTTCTTCTCAGCAACTTCCATAGGTCCAGCCGTATTTCCGTGGGAAACGCGGACTAAAACTTTAGAGCGTGTGCTTTCAACACCGATAACTTTATGGGCTATTTTGCTGGGTGATGTATTTGCATCATTTACATTTGGAATTGTCTTTTCGATAGTCCCGCTAATAGTGGGAATTGTACTGAACGTGTCAATTCTACACCCGCTAATCCTAATAATTGTAATTGTTATAGGTTCATTCTGTTTCTCCTCTTTAAGTGTATTATTATCAGTTCCTCCAACGGATCAACCGCACCAGATAATGATGTTGTCATCATTGATACGATTTCCACTATTATTTATTAGCGGCGTATTTGTACCTCTGAGTCAACTTTCAGATTTCAGTCGCTTTGTCTCTTATATCTCCCCATTAACCTATTTCACAGACATAAGCAGATGGATCACAACTGGTGTATCTTTCTTGCCTGTTTGGGTCGATGTATTGGTCTTATGTTTATTTTGCGTTGCTCTATTAGGATTGGCAATAATCTTACATGGAAAAACAATACAAAAGAGATTATAAACCATAACCTCTTTTGTATGGACTCAATTTTTCCAAAATTTTCGGTAAAAGTTTAAGTGATAATTTTATTAAAACAATGGCTAAGGCAAGAAATCCCCCAGCTTTTAACAATGATACAGATATCCTTTGATTAGCCACACAATTAATGTTATACACATGCAAACCTGAATACTTGTCTCCCACGTAGGCGTATGGTTCATCAATTACTAGACTATGATGGTGGTTCGGAAAAAAATGTTGACTAATCTCTTGTAGATCTCCACCTTTATCTAATGTCATGATTGATAAACCATGAGCGTATCCTGCAAGATAAATATTATTACTAACAACAAAAACATCGAACACGAGAACACTTTCGTGGAATTCAGTCATTTTATATGTACTGCTTGGATTTGTTATATTAAAAACACTCACGCTATACTCGAGATTTGCCGCATACAAATATGGATAAGAAACAAACAAACCCTCTATTCTGTCCGAAAGCCAAATATGGCATATCTCAACCGGATTCAAGGTATTACTAATATTAACTACAGATATACCACCATACCATGTTGAGTAATAGAGTAAAGATTCATAAATACATAAGTCTCTGGGATTTGCGCCTGTGGTTCCAAATCTTAAAAATTCAGTTGGATTATTCGGGTCGCTAACATTGATGATCTGAATTCCTATGAATAAATCAGCTACATATACTAAATCATCCTTCAACAC
>WJKO01000787.1 GCA_014729055.1 Promethearchaeota archaeon
ATTAATTTGTTCAGTAATCTTAATCAAAACTTTAAATAATAGTAATAAAAGATAGGTGATTCCACAAAAAACCTTTTATAATATCTTTTTAATTAAAGAAGGAGATATGTGAGATAAAATGTCTGAAATAGACTTGACAGAGATAAAAAAGATGATGGAACAGGGAGAATTTCAACATGCTTTAAATAAATTAGTTGCATTGGTGAATGATGATAATTATAATGATTTACCTCAAATCTTAGAAGGTATAATGGAATTACAAAAAAGGGGACCCTTATTAAGAAATGATCAATTAGAAAAAATAAAACCCTACATTGCTGATTTTGATGATGCTATTCAAGATTATGCCGTAAGAATATATACATATAGAATAACACACGAAATGCACTCGGTTTATAATGAGATTAATCTTTTAACATCTAAAATCGATCAATTTGAACTAGGAATAAAAGAAAGAGTATTTAGTTTTTTGATAAGCACTTATAATAAACTTGCTGATGAAGAAAAAAATATCATAGGAACCTTAATTAATGGTTTAATAGATGAGTCATGGAATGTTAGAATGGAAGTGATCCAATTTTTGGATGAACTGCTTGTTCTTAAACCTCATTTTATAAAACAATATGAAGATAATTTGAAAGTTCTCTATAAAGAGCAAGATGTAGATGTGAAAAAGGAAGGTCTGGACTTATTATTACGTTTATATATTAAAACTTACTCACCAGAAGACCTTGAAAATTTAATTCGCGAAATACCCGATAAAGAGTGGCCAATGCAAGAAAAATTAATCTTTCTAATTGGAAAATTGGGTATTCATCGAAAAGATTTAATTATTCCGAACGCTATGAATTTACTATATCTATTAGATGACGACGATTTCTTAGTTAGAGAAGCAATAGCAGACATTATTCAAGAAATCCTTGTACATCATAAGGAAAGTTTTGATGATGCCTTTCTTCGAGTAATTGAATATGATGATGTAGATAACATGGATTTTATAGAGGAATTACTCAAAAGCTCCATCATTAAAAATGGATTTGAGAGGTTTTATTATCTCTTTACTTTAAATAATCCAGAATCAAACAAAATTATTCGAACATTAAATAATGTGGTTAAAAAGATTAATTTATCCAATCCAAGCTTTATAAATACTTTGATTTCTAAGTTGACTAAAAGAGTGTTAAAGAATTTAACTGAGGAAAATTATAGCAAACTAAAACTAATACTAAAAATGAACCCTCACGAGAATATATTTTTGGAATGTTATCAAGTTTTAAATGAAATTGATTTTATCAATAATCCAGAAACCGAACAAAGGCGAAGATTATTACTTGAATACCTTTTAGAGCTTAAACCAGAATTAAGTCTCTCAAGAGTTAAAAAGTGGGTTGAAGCGAAAATCTTGGATGGACCCATAAATATAAACGATATATCAAATAAATTTAATATTAAGGAACAGAAAATAAGATCTTATATTGAAAGATTAATTGAAAATGAAGAAATAAATGCAATACTTTCTAATAATGTCATTGCTCTAAATGAAGAATCTACGTTCGAGGGAGAAGATCTTTTATTTCTTAAAAAATGGGATATCTCAAAAAATAAGTCTGATTCTGAAAAGCATGATATTCAATTATATATTCATATAAGGAATATCTCTGGAGCTATAATTAATGACTTAGATATAAATATTGAGTATCCATCAGATACATTCAAAGTTTCTCTTAAAGAACAATCTGAAAGGACAAATAATTTAACACCCAATCAAAATCTTATTCTAACTTATAAGTTTGAGAAAAAGGGAGAAAAGAATTTAAACCCTGAAATTAGCAATATAAAAATAGTTTTTGATTATCAAAAAGAAGGAAAACCCCGAATGATTGAAAAATATTTAGATGTTTTATTAGTATAATAATATTTCCTATCAATATTGTTAGAAAATTATATAGACAGAAAGCTAATGGTTATAGCAAAGGTGTTAATTCTTTAATTTATTTTGACAGTTATAACATAAGAATTAAGAAAAATAGAAGGATTAAATTTTTTGTGAAAAAGACATTTTATAAATTTTCTTTTTCGGGATATGTCCTTCCTTTAAAAAGTGGGCTCTGGGTTTTTTTACGGTTATTAAGATCTTCTTCTGGAAAGCAGATATAGCACCATCTAATCATATCTTGAAGCACATATTTCCCATCCCACGGTAATCCAAAATCGTTGCTGTTATGCTCTCCTGCTCGTGGAAATCTAAATGCTCCTAAGAGCGAAAGCTCTTCAGCAACTTGTTTCACAAAACTATCCTCACCATAGATAGAAACGGTCTGGAGATATTGTTGTAGATCTTCTCTTCTTATATTGTAAATTAGATCTTGAATACTAGAGAGTCTGCAACAGATAACAAATCTATTTTGACACATATCAATCTCTTTCATCTTTGGTAAATCTCGCATATATACAACTGTCCAGTCTAATTTATTTTTTGGGGGATAGAGAATAGTTGCTTTGTTTTGTGTGACATAATTTACAAAAAAATATTCCCGTTTCTTTTGCATCTCCAAACTATCTGTTTGAGATAAATTTGCTCGCGGAAGTATTTCATCAGCATTTCTTAACCCATTTGCCAACATTTTGGCAAATCCTATAGGAGATAACTCAGAGAATTTATTTCTAAGCAATTTAACCGAACGTTTCATAAGTGTATTCATATCATATCCATCTATTTCACTGGTATGAGAAATTTTATCAATAGAATCCTCGAATAAATTGCTTAAAGAAGAAGAATCAGATGTTTGGTCCTTTTCTGATGAGAGGATATTGTTATTATTATCGTCTGCAATCGCAGATTTAACTGGTTTATCAATAATATATATCACACGAGGGCTTAAACAGGCTCTTTGATTCCAAAAGACTATGTCAATTGCGACTTTTTGAGCAATTTCTTGCATGGTCTTCTCATCATTAAATATATCCTCTGAAATTACAGAGAAGGAGAGTTTAGGTCCGTTATCTATAATTTTTATTCCATAACGATTTGCTCGCCTCCGGATATCCTCAATAGAAAAGATCGCCCCCCATGCAAGCACACAATCGATATTTCCTGAATTAAATAATTCATCGTAGATATCGCCTCTACTCCCTTTCCAATAAAGAACAGCAATTTCTTTTGATAACTTTTTATCAACTTCTGCAATTGATTCACATAATTTGACTGTTACATATGGTTCTTGATGAGAAAGCTTAATTAAATTTACATTTTTAGTTATCAATCCATATGACAAACTTGTTGGTCCCAATCCGAAACTATTACCTGCAAGATTATGCAGTACAACACCTCTTGGTTGGGCATGAAGGCGGGCTGACCCTTTTTGGATCCAATCCTCCAGATATTCCCTACCACCTAATTCTCCTAATAATTGCAGTTCGGAGTTTTTTTTGTTCCATAATCGTATTGTACCAAGAAATTCTATCTCGCAGAGTTCTCTGGATTGTCCAGTCATCATCGGAATCACTTCTAATACTTCTTTACGTAGGTCATAATTAGGGTCCATCCATAAACTTCCCACTTGGTCCATTATTTCAAAAAGTTCATCTAAGTCCCTGTCATGAGCTCTCCTTTTCCTAGCAGCTAGCTTTTCCGCCGTATCTAATACCATATCTTTATCAAAAACGGGAAACTCAAACTCTAACAAATCATCTTGTCGTTTTACGGTTTCTTTCGTTGTATTATGAGAATAAAGAGGTTTGAAAATAAATCCCGGAATCTTTAATTTTTTATTCATATATCAACACTACCATTTAATATTTATCATTTTATCCCTTAATATTGATAATAAAAAATGAAAAAAAAAGGTTAATTGTTATTGTTATTCGAAATAAGAATTGAATCATTAATTTAGAAAAAAATCTTAGTTTCTATATTTTTGTCTCATCTTCTATTTGTACTCCACAACCCTTCGCTTCTGCACCCTCTGCTCTGCCAATACATTCAACAATTTTTCCTTTTCTTCCACATGGACAAGAATCTACACCTGTAATGCGTACAATGTCATCTTGAAGGATAGAAACTCCAGCATAACTATGAGCAAGAGGATTAATCAAGTTTGCTAATCCCTTTTCTCCAATTTCCACAGGCTCAAGGGTTTCTACATCTCTTACGATAATATCTCCCCATGGATAACAGTGTTTATTATGTTCTTCACATTCTACGAAGAGAATATCGGATTCTGAAAAGGAATAAATATCTCTTACATTTTTGCTAGAGATGCCAAGAATCTTTGCCATATCTTCTCTAAACTGAACTGGAGAGATTGCGTCTCCTTGGAATGATTTCCACCCCCCGCCTCCCAATATAACAGAATCTGTGCCGACATCAAATGTTTGTCCTGTCTTTTGATGATATCCCGACAAAGTCATATACATGAGCGGAACACTCCCTGAAATCCAGCCTTTTCCTTTTTCGCCCGGGTTCGTGGATAAAAATCCAAATGTTTTTTGAGCATCGAATTCAAATCTCTTGCCTTGCTTCCTTGCTTCGGGGCTGGGAAGTTTTAGGCAAAAAATCTTTTCCTCCGCAGTGTTAACGAAATTCATCATTAAAGAAAACATCACTGTTGGAGTTTCAATTTTCTCATCAATATCATATTCTTTTTGTGGTTCTGGAAGAAATAAAAGACTCCATATATATTTACTTAAACCTACATCCTCTACTACGTTGTTAAACATTTTAACATAACGTAATACATTAGTATGATCCCGTCCAACAATAGATGGATCTCCTGAAGTGCCGGTTGATCTTGACCATACTTGAATCTCACTCTCTGGTACGGTTAATAATTTTTTGGGTGAACCTTTTTTTTGTTTAAAGTTGGCAGTAGTGATATAAGGAATATCAACAAATTCGTCTATACTTTTTAAATCTTGTCGTGGGTTAAAATTTTTCTGCTTGCATATCTGTCTATAGAGTTTACTTCCTTCAAACTGGCGTATTAGTGATTCTTTAACTGCTTTAAAGAGATCTTGCTTAACTTCGCTCTGATCGTCCTTTTTGAAATCTTTAAGACCTTTTTCTAAAATGTCATCTACAATCATATTTAAAATATCCCTAAGTTTTATAATCAAAATAAGATGATCAGAATATTTAAATAATGTGCAATTGAAATATTTTTTCTAAAAAGATAAAAGATAGAATAAAATTATTTTATGG